>CAMLNJ010000158.1 GCA_946481225.1 uncultured Verrucomicrobiota bacterium
CGCCACCGGCAAGGGCAACGACCAGTGCCGCTTCGAGCTCACCTACATGGCGCTCGCCCCGCAGCTCAACATCATCGCTCCGTGGAAAATGGAGAACTACCGCGCCGAGTTCCCCGGCCGCGCCGAGATGATCGCCTATTGCGCCAAGCACAAGATCCCGGTCGAGGCCTCGCTCAAGAAGCCGTATTCCATGGATCGCAACCTCCTGCACATCTCCTACGAGGCCGGCATCCTCGAGGACCCGTGGTTCGACCCGACCACCAAGGAGAACAAGGCCATGTTCAAGCTCTCCGTCGCCCCCGAGGACGCGCCGGACAAACCCGAGTATGTCGAGCTCGACTTCGTAAAGGGCGACTGCGTTGCCGTGAACGGCAAGAAGCTCACCCCCGGCGGCGTGATGAAGGCCCTCAACAAGCTCGGCGGCAAACACGGCATCGGCCGCGTCGACCTCGTCGAGAACCGCTTCGTCGGCATGAAGAGCCGCGGCGTCTACGAGACCCCGGGCGGCACCATCCTCATGCAGGCCCATCGCCAGGTGGAGTCGCTCACCCTCGACCGCGAGGTGCTGCACCTGCGCGACGGCTTCATCCCGAAGTATGCCGAGCTCGTCTACAACGGCTTCTGGTTCGCGCCCGAGCGCGAGATGCTCCAAGCCATGGTCGACGAGAGCCAGAAATACGTTTCCGGCACCGTCCGGCTGAAGCTCTACAAGGGCAACATCATCACCTGCGGCCGCAAGTCGAAGTATTCACTTTACGACGACAAGATCGCCTCCATGGAAGGCGTGAAGTCCTGGTATAACCAGTCCGACGCCACGGGCTTCATCCGCCTCAACGGCCTCCGTCTTCGCGCTCGCAAGCTCGCGCAGGGCGGCCCGAAGGTCTGATCTCTCCTCGTCCGCGGGCGGCGGCGCCTCGCGTTGCCCGCAGACGCTTCCGCTTTCCCGGCTTTTCGGCCGACGTCCTCCTTCGGGGGCGTCGGCTTTTTTGTGTCGTGCCGCCCGCGTGGCCGATCACGCGATCCGAGGGGAGGGCAATCGTGCGTAAGGAAAATCTCCGGAGGCGTCTCCGGGGAACTTCTCCGACCCCGAGGCTCGCGCGCGGGCGCGAAGAAGAGACTTTCCATCCCGCCGAGTTAAAAAATTCACGCGAGGGAGCCAGCCATCCCGTCGCAAGCTCCCTCTGCGTCTCTCCATGTCTGAATCCACTTTGCCGTCCTCGCCCGCCGCCGCCGCTTTCTTCGCCGCCCTCGTCAATTCCTCGAGCGATGCGATCATGAGCAAGAATCTCGATGGCGTGATCATGTCGTGGAACAAGGGCGCCGAGCGTCTCTTCGGTTACACGGCCGCCGAGATGATCGGGCGGCCCGTCGACATCTTGTTTCCGCCCGACCGCTTCGACGACGAAGAGGCGGGAATCTTGGCCCGCATCCGGCGCGGCGAGCGGGTCGAGCCCTACGAAACGACGCGTCGGCACAAAAACGGCGACCTCGTCGAAATTTCCCTCACCGTCTCGCCGATCATCGACGCGGCCGGACGTGTGATCGGCGCCTCGAAGGTGGCGCGCGACATCGGAGGCCGTCGCGATGCGGAGCTGGCCGCCTTGCGCCTGGCCGCGATCGTCGAGGGCACGGACGATGCGATCATCAGCAAGAATCTTCGAGGCATCGTGATGAGCTGGAATCCGGCCGCCGAACGGATCTTCGGATACACGGCGGAGGAGATGATCGGCCAGCCGATCACCCGGGTGATCCCGCGCGACCGCCTCGACGAGGAACAGCAGATCCTCGTGCGCCTTCAACGCGGCGAACGGGTCGAGCAATTCCAGACGGTCCGGCAGCGCAAGGACGGGCGGATGATCCATGTTTCCCTCACGATCTCTCCGATCCGCGATCACGACGG
Organism: uncultured Verrucomicrobiota bacterium; assembly: GCA_946481225.1. The sequence goes on from CAMLNJ010000158.1 coordinate 1,901, forward strand.
CGTCATCGTTGGCGCCTCTAAAATCGCCCGCGACATCACCGAGCTGAAAAACGCCCAGGATCGCCTGCAGTCCTACGCCGAGGAGCTGGAACTCCGGGTAAGCGAGCGCACCGCCCGCCTGCAGGAGAGCGTCGCCGAGCTGGAGGCGTTTTCCTACAGCCTTTCGCACGACATGCGCGCGCCGTTGCGCGCGATCCAGAGCCTGACCGAGATCGTCGTCGAGGACTACGGCGAACGCATCCCGGAGGGGACGGCGCACCTGAAAAAGGTGATCGATGCCGCCTCGCGGCTCGACCGGCTGATCCATGACGTGCTGAGTTTCACTCGCCTCTCCCGCGCCGAGATCCACCTTGGCCCGGTCGATGTGGAGCTCTTGGTGCGGGGTCTCCTGCACGAGCGGCCGGATTTGGGCGGCGAGCACGCCACCGTGCAGATCGAGAGTCCCTTGGCGGAGGTCCTCGGACACGAGGCCTCGCTCACGCAATGCCTGGGCAACCTGCTGGACAACGCGGTGAAATTCGTCGCGACGGGCGTCCGGCCGGTTGTCCGTCTCCACACCGAGACGGAGGGGGATCGGGTGAGGATTTGCGTAAGCGACAATGGCATCGGCATTGACGCGGCGGGGCAGCAGCGCCTCTTCGGCATGTTTCAGCGCCTGGCGCCCGATTATCGCGGCACGGGCGTGGGGCTCGCGATCGTGCGTCGCGCCGCGCAGCGCATGAACGGCACGGCGGGAGTGCGCTCCACCCCCGGCCTGGGCAGCACGTTCTGGGTGGAGCTCGCCCGCGCATGATCGATCCGGCGGCGTATCCCATCCTGCTCGCGGAGGACGATCCGACGGACGTCCTTCTCGTCAAACGCGCGTTCGGCTCCGTCGAGCTTCCGAATCCGCTGCATGTGGTTTCGGACGGACATGCGGCGATCGAGTTTCTGACACGCGCGATGGGCGTCGCGGGCGGCGCTTTGCCGGCCTTGGCGATCCTCGATCTGAGAATGCCTCGCCGTGACGGCATCCAGGTGGTGCAGTGGATGCGTGAGCAGCCGGCGATCCGCTGCATCCCGGCCGTCGTGTTTTCCTCGTCGCCCAGCCGCGGCGATATCGAGGCCGCCTACGCGGCCGGGGCCAACGCCTTCATGATCAAGCCCCCTTCCATCACGGCGCGTGTGGACTGGGCGCGGTTCATCCGCCAATGGCTCGCTTGGGTGCGGCCGCCGCTCGCCACGACCGAGGGTTTCCGGTCCGCGAGAGAGCGCCGGGGCGGACGTGCCGGCGCCGACTAAACCCGGAAACGGCAGGTGGAATCCGTGGTTGGTTTGAACCGCGGGTTTCCGACTAAACGAATTGCGGGTGCGCCTCGATGGCTCGCTCGAAGGCCGGCCGCTCCGCCTCGGGCAAATCAGGCGGAAACTTCGCGCCGCTGCGTCGCCAGCGCGCGAGCCACCCCGCGCCGAGCAGGCGGCCGGGCGCCGCTTCCGAATCGGCGTGCCTCGGACGCTCCGCGAACGCGATCGTCGTGCTCGCCTTCGGCCCGGTGCCGACGCCTTCGGCGACCCACCAGCCCGCGCGCAGCAGCGCCACGCGCACCGCCGTGGCGGCGGAGTAGGTGTAGAGCTCCGTCGGGCGGCGGCTTTCGAGTCCGGGCTCGTTTGTGATGCAATGCCGGCGCACGCGCGCAAACACCTCCGCGGTCCAGAGGCCGGCGTCGGTCTTCGCCGAAAACGGATCGTGGAAAATCAGGTCGGGCGCCGGCGAGGTCTCGAGCTCCGTCAGAAAATCGGCGTGCCGCAGTTCCCACGAAATCAACCCGGCGGAATCGCGCCAGCGCCCGTCGCGGAGCAGGGCCGGCGGAGCCGCGTGACGCAGGTGCGGGAAGTGCGAGGCGTGGCGCGCCGCGAGCGCGAGCGGGTCGAGGTCGCGCTCGAAGCTCACCAAGAGCAGTGGGCGCATTTGTTCATCGGGAGCGAGATCGCCTCGCGCTTTTTCGGCGCAAGCGATCGCCGCCATTGCGTTCGAGGCCGCGCCGAGGCCGACGTCCCAGATCACCAGCGGCGCGGTGTCATCCGTGGGCGCGTCGCCACGCGCGCCTTTTCGCAGCCGCTCCGCCAGCCGCGACTGCGCGACGTAGAGCCGCTCCGCCTCCTCGGAAGGCGCCGACACCGAGTGCATCACCTCGCCCGAGCTGATCTGGCGGATGCTGTTGAAGGTGCCGCAGGCCGAGGGCTGGATTTCGTAATCGCCCCGGCGCGGAGCCTTGCGGGCGGGCGGGGGAGCGACGCGCGGCGGCGGGTTGATCTCGTCGTTGAGCACGAGTTGCCCGCGCTTCTGCGCGTAATAGGCGGCGAAGCTGCCGTCGAAAATCGCCGCGCGGATCTCCGCCATCAGGCCTTGGTAGAAGGCGAGATTGTGGTGGGCGAGCAGATGGGCGCCGAGTTGCTCGTCGGATTTGACGAGGTGGTGCAGGTAGGCGCGCGAGTAGTCGCGGCAGGTCTTGCAGGCGCAACGCGCGTCGAGCGGCTGCTCGGCGAATTTGTAGACGGCGCGCCGGCAGTGGATGCGCCCGTGCGAGGTGAAGGCCGTGCCGCGCTGCGCGAGTTGCGTCGGGATGATGCAGTCGAACATGTCGACGCCCCGGTGGACGGCTTCGAGGATGTCGATCGGCGTGCCCACGCCCATGAGGTAGCGCGGCCGGTCGGTCGGCAGCTCGGCGGCGGCGATCTCGGTGAATTCGTAGCGCTGCTCGTCCGTTTCGCCGACGGCGAGCCCGCCGATGGCGAGGCCGTCGAAGGGCAGCTCGCGCAAGAATTCCGCGCTGCGCAGGCGCAGGTCGCGGTGGCAGGCCCCTTGCACGATGCCGAAGAGCGCCTGAGGCGAGTCGTCCCCGCGCGCCTTCAGCGAGCGAATAGCCCACCGGTGCGTGAGCTCCATCGCCGCCTTTGCCTCCGCGTGCCCGGCGGTGGATGGGATGCATTGGTCGAGCACCATCATGATGTCGCTCCCGATGGCCTGTTGCATCGCGATGCTCGATTCTGGCGAAAGGTGGTGGAGCTCGCCATCCACATAGCTCCGGAATCGCGCGCCGTCTTCTCGCATCGCGCGGGCGTCGGGCAGCGAAAAAATCTGGAAACCTCCCGAGTCGGTCAGCACCGGGCGGTCCCAGTTCATGAAGCGGTGGATGCCGCCGAATTTCTTGAAAACCTCGGGCCCGGGCCGGAGCAGCAAATGGTAGGTGTTGGCCAGGACGACTTGGGCGCCGACCGCGCGCAGATCGTCGCGGGTCATGTTTTTCACCGTCGCCTGGGTGCCGACCGGCATGAATACCGGCGTGAGCACTTCGCCGTGCCGCGTCTGAAATCGCGCCGCCCGCGCCCGTGTGCCGGGGGCGGTTTTTTCCAAGGTAAAGCGGAGGCGAGACATGGGCGATTACCGAGCGCGTCGGCGGGGTGGGGCGTCGCCGTCGCCGGCGCCAAGTGGCGGAGAGGGAGGGATTCGAACCCCCGGTAGGTTGCCCTACACACGCTTTCCAAGCGTGCGCATTAGACCACTCTGCCACCTCTCCGAAACTTGTTATCCCCTGACGTCGGCCGCGAGGCCTGCGTCGGAGGACGAAGGGACAGAAAAGCGGGGCGACTTAGCCGAGGTCAACGGCGAAAATCGCCGATTTGATGGGGGCCGGCGTCTCCGCTTTTCGCACATGGTTAGCCCGGGAAATGCTGCTTGCGCGCGCACGGACGCGACTGCTTCTTTCTCTCCTTTTACGGAACGACCATCCACGACCACCGCGCCCGTCCCACGCATCACGACCATGGTAACTTCAAACACCGACCTGGCCTATAACACCAAGATCGAGGACACGCTCGTGGTCACCAAAGCCGACGCCGTGATCAACTGGCTCCGTAGCAGCTCGATCTGGCCCATGCCCATGGGGCTCGCCTGCTGCGGCATCGAGCTGATGGCCTCGGGCAACTCCCGCTTCGACATCGCCCGCTTCGGCGCCGAGGTCATGCGCTTTTCCCCCCGTCAGGCCGACTGCATGATCGTCGCCGGCACCGTCACCTACAAGATGGCCCCCCACGTCCGCCGCATCTACGACCAGATGGCCGAGCCGAAGTGGGTCATCGCCATGGGCGCCTGCGCCTCCTCGGGCGGTATGTATCGCAGCTACTCCACCCTCCAGGGCGTGGACCGCATCGTTCCTGTCGACGTCTATGTCAGCGGCTGCCCTCCGCGCCCCGAGGCCCTCCTCGACGCTCTGATCAAGATGCAGGAAAAAATCCGCCGCCAGCCCGCCGCCAAGGAGCTGCTGAAGTCGGCCTGATCCGCGGCGCGCCATCGTTCAACGCGACGCCGCCCGCCTCGATCCCACGCTTCGTTTAACTCGTCCCCTTTTCGCCCGATATGTCTACCGCGCCCGCCGAAGTGGTCACCGCTCTCCAAGGCAAATTCGCCTCCGTCACCGCGCGCCCGAGCGGCGACCATCCCGCCGTCAACGTGCCTCTGGCCGACGCGGTCGCGCTGCTTCGCCACCTCCGCGACGAGCGCGGCTACGACTTCCTCGTCGACGTGACCGGCATCGATTGGGACGTCGACGCCTCGCCCCGCTTCAGCGTCGTCTGGCACCTCTTCTCGACCCGCGACCACGGTTACCTCCGCGTCGTGGCCGCCTGCGCCGGCGACACCGAGCCGACCGCCCCCAGCGTCGTCGAACTCTGGCCCGCCGCCAACTGGCACGAGCGCGAGACCTACGACCTGCTCGGCATCCGTTTCGAGAAGCATCCCGACCTCCGCCGCATCCTCATGTGGGACGGCTATCCCTTCCATCCGCTCCGCAAAGACTTCCCGCTGGCCGGCATCGACACGCCGCTGCCCGATCTCGAAGTCGGCGCGGTTACCAAGATGACCGCCCAACCGGTGCCCATGGTCGGCGGCCCCTTCGTCGCCTCCTGCGGAGAGATGAACCTCACCGAGGCCGAACCCCGCGCCAAGGACGAGAGCTGGGACGAGCGCAAAGAGAAGCCGACCCCGCTCTGAGCATCTGGGAAATCGTAGATCATAAATCTTAAATCGTAAATTTCCGTGTCCACCGAATACGCCTTTCCCGACAACGCCGCCAAGAACGCGGACGCCCACCCGGAGCTCGTCTCCGAGAAGATGTCGATCGCCATGGGGCCC
>CAMLNJ010000159.1 GCA_946481225.1 uncultured Verrucomicrobiota bacterium
CCAGCGTCTCCAAAAACGCCACGGCGAGCGGCGACCAAACCGACTTCGACCACTCCAGCCGCGTCTCGAGCGCGGAAGCCTCTTCCGCGCTCGACGCCAAAGATAAATTCGTCGCCGACTCCTCGACCATTGATGCGCTGAAGGCCAAGGGCCGCACTCAACTCATCGCCGGCGCCCTCGACGAGGCCCAGGAAACCTTCCGCACCGCCCAGGCCCTCGCATCCTCGGACACCGAGGCCAACCACTTTCTCTTCCGCATCGCGGAAGAAAAAGCCCGCGCCGGTGTCCTCGGCCGCGAAGCCACGCGCGGCGCCGTGCTGGAGGAGGTCGCCAAATCATGGCAGCGCCCGGGCGTCGCCGTCGAAGCCGCCCCCAAGCAACAAGCCGACGCCGCTCCCCTCGCCTCCGCCCCTAGCCGCACCGCTGACGATGCCGTCAGACGGAAGCTCGACGGCATCGTGATCCCCTCGGTCAGCTTCAGCGGAATTCCTCTCAGCCAAGCTCTGGCCGTTTTGTCGTCCGGCGAGGACTACTCCGGCGAGCACACCCACGGCGTGAACATTGTTCTCGAAAACGATCCCTCCTCCACCGACCCCGTGGTGAACGTCGCGCTCCGCAACATGTCGCTGCGTCGCATACTCGACATCCTCACCGAGCAAACCGGCCGCACTTACGAAATCCGCGACGGCGCGGTAATCGTTCTTCCGCCCGACGCCGCCAAACCATCTACGCGCCCCGCGCCCGACGCCGCCTTGCGCCGCGAGGTCCCCTCCGCCGACCAGCCCGTATCGACCTTCTCCCTACACGTCTCCGACGCCTCCTTCCGCATCGCCCGCGCCGCCCTCGCCCGCGGCGAGTTCCCCGATCCCGCCTCGATCCGTCCCGAGGAGTTCTACAACGCCTTCGACTATGGCGACCCCGCCCCCCGCGCCGACGAGCCCGTCGCCGCCCGCATCGAGCAGGCCGCCCACCCCCTCCTTCAACAGCGCAACCTCCTCCGCGTCGCCCTCCGCGTCCCCGCCGCCGGCCGCTCCGCCGGCCAACCGCTTCGACTCACCCTCCTCCTCGACACCTCCGGCTCGATGGAACGCGAGGACCGCGCCGCCACCGTCCGCGCCGCCCTTACCCAACTCGCCACCCTCCTCGGCCCCGCCGACCGCGTCACCCTCGTCGGCTTCGCCCGCACGCCCCGCCTCCTCGCCGACCGACTCCCCGGCGACCAGGCGGCCACCCTCGCCCAACTCGCCGCCGACACACCTCCGGAAGGCGGCACCAACCTCGACGCCGCCCTTCGCCTCGCCGCCGACCTCGCCATCAGCCAGTTCGACCCCGCCGCTCAAAACCGCGTCGTCCTCCTCACCGACGGAGCCGCCAACCTCGGCGACGCCGATCCCGCCGCCGTCTCCGCCCGCGTCGTGCAACTCCGCCAGAAAGGCGTCGCCTTCGACGCCTGCGGCGTCGGCGCCAACGGCCTCGACGACGGCGTGCTCGAAGCCCTCACCCGCCAAGGCGACGGCCGCTACCTCCTGCTCGACAACGCCGCCGAAGCCGGCCCCGCCTTCGCCCGCCAACTCGCCGGCGCCTTCCGCCCCGCCGCGCAAAACGTCAAGGTCCAGGTCCGCTTCAACTCCGGTCGCGTCCCGCGCTACCGCCTGATCGGCTTCGAGCAGCACCGCCTCCGCGAGGAAGACTTCCGCAACGACAAGGTCGACGCCGCCGAACTCGCCGCCGCCGAGGCCGCCGTCGCCCTCTACCAGATCGAGGTCGACCCGCAGGGCGCGGGCGAACTCGGCGAGGTCTTCGTCCGCTTCCGCGAAACCTCCACCGGCCGCATGGTCGAGCGCTCCTGGCCCCTGCCCTACGACGCCTCCGCCCCCGCCTTCGACCGCGCTTCACCCTCGCTCCAGCTCGCCGGCGCCGCCGCCCTTCTCGCCGAAAAACTCCAGGGCGGCGACACCGCCGCCGCCATCCGCCTCGCCGATCTCGATCCGATCGCCGCCGTCCTCCGCGCCCGTTTCGTCGGCCAGCCGCGCGTCGTCGAGTTTCTCGACATGCTCTCCCAGGCCCGCCGCCTCTCGCCCGAGTAAGACCAAAGCGACCGTCCACGCCTGACAAAACCCTGACACTTGGCGGGCTGCCTCCAGCCCGCCCCGGCCACAGCCTTGCCCGTATCCTCCTCCCATGAAGCCCCTCGCCCGCAACCTCGCCCGAGCGCTCGCGCTCCTCGCGGCCCTCCTCCCCCTCGCGCATCCGCTTCACGCCGCCACCGCCGTCGACGCCGATTCCGCCCGCATCATCGTCGAGGCCAGCGGACTGCGTCCCGCCGTGCCGGTGTTCTTCTCCGCCGACGCCGACCAAACCGTCACCGTCGCCCCCGACTCCATCACGGGAGAAATCGCCCTCCGGCTTCGCGTCGTGCAAGGCCGCCCCGAGTCGCTCTCCCTCGGCATCTCCGGCGAAGGCGAGGTCGTCTCCGTATCCGGCCCCGGCCTACGCGACTGGGCCGTCCGCCAAGGCGTCGGCGACGCGTCCCCCCAACGCTTCCTCGATCTCCGCCTCGCCGCCCCCGCCGGCACGGATAAAAAATCCTCCACCCCCGCCTCGCTCGAATTCGCCGTCCGCACCCGCATCGAGCGTCCCGCCCTGCCCGGGCGCGCCGCCCTTCCGCTGCTCACCGCCGGCGACGCGGTCGGCTTCTCCTCCCGCCTCCTCGTCCGCGCCTCGCCGACGCTCGATCTCCGCTACGCCGAGATCTCCGGCCTCGTCGCCGCCGCGCCCGAGTCCGCGCCCGGCGACCGCCGCTTCACGCTCGCGTCCGACGCCTCGCCCCGAGTCGTCGTTTCCCTCGCCCGCCGCGGCGCCGCGTCCGACGAAGCCGAATTCGTTTCCGCCCGCCTCTCCGGCGCCTATACCACCGACGCCGCCGGCGTCGCCTTCCGCCTCGACGCCCAGGCTCTCGTCCCCCGCGAGGGCGCCCGCCTCCGACTCCTCGCCGGCCGCGCCGCGCCCGTCGACGCCGCCTCCGGCGACGGCTGGAATCTCGAACTCGTCAACCCGAACGCGCCCCCGGCCGAAGCCGCCTACGACCTCGTCTTCACCCGCAAAGGCAACATCCCCGTCTCCCTCCGTTTCGTCGCCGCCGTCCGCGCCGACGGCGACTGGCGCCGCCTCGACTTCACCGTGCCCGCCGGCTCCGCCATCCCGCTCGCGCTCACCGGCCTGCCGATGGAAATCGCCTTCGACAAAAACGCCGGTGTCGTCCCCGCCCGCGCCGCCCCCGAAGGCTGGCAAGGCTTCCTTCCCGCCGACGGACGCGCCACGCTTGGTTGGAAGGAAACCCGCGAGGCCGCCGAAGCCGCGCTCTTCTTCACCAGCACCGAACTCTCCGACGTGCGCGTCGGCTCCGGCCTCCTCCGCCAATCCTCCGCCATCAGCTTTCGCGTGCTCCAAGGCCGCATGACCGGCGCGCGCATCCGCCTCGAAGGCCCCGGAGAAATCGTCGGCGTCGAGGGCGCCAATCTCCTCGGCTGGCAAGTCCTCGCCGCCCCCGCCTCCTCCGAAGAAACGTCGTCCACCGCGCGCGTCCTCGATCTCCAACTCAGCCGCCCGCTCACCGCCGAGGCCTCGTTCACCATCCGCAGCCAGGGCCCGCTCGGCGCCTTCCCCGTGCGCGCCGAGCCGCTCCGCCTCGTCCCCGAAGGCGGCGTGCGCCACTCCGGCTTCGTCCGCGTCGCCAACAGCGGCGCCGTCCGCCTCGAAGTCGTCGACCTTTCCGGCCTGCTCCAACTCGCGCCCGCCCAGTTTCCCGGCGGCGCCGCCGAGGCCGACGCGCGTCAGGTTTTCGTCTACCGCTTCCCCTCCGCCGAGCGCGCCTTCCGCGTCGTCGCCAGCCAGATCATGCCCGAGATCGCCGTCTCCACCGTCGCGCTCTACGAGCTCGGCGAGACCAACCGCATCCTCTCCGCCGAACTCGAGCTCGATGTCCGCGAGGCCCCGCTGCGCGACTGGTCCATTCTCGTCCCCGCCGACCACGCCATCCTCGCCGTCGAGGGCGCCGAGGTCGCCGACTACGTCGCCGAGACCGCCGCCGAAAACTCCGGCCAGCGCCGCCTGAAAATCCTTTTCCGCAATCCGATCTCCGGCCGGCAACTCATCCGCCTGCGTCTCGAAAAAAATCTCCCTCCCGCCGCCGGCGAGTGGGCTCTCCCGCGTCTCGAATTTCCCGACGCCAAATCCGTGCGCGGCCACATCGGTGCCGTCGCCGCCGCCGGCTTCCGCCTCGCGCCCCTCGCCACCACGGGGCTCGCCGAGGTGCCGCTCGCCTATTTCCCGCGCCAGACGCGCGGCCTCCAGCAAGCCTTCCGTCTGCGCTCGGCCGACTGGAGCGCGCGTCTCTCCATCGAAGCGCTTGGCCAGAGCGTGCAGGCCGACGTCTTCCATCTCTACTCGCTCAAGGAGGGCGTCGCCTACGCCAGCGTGTTGTTCAACTACTTCGTCGTCGGCGCCCCGTCGACGGAGTGGCGCGTCGCCCTTCCCCCGGGCGCGGGCAACATCGACGTCATCGGCCAGAACGTCCGCCGCGACTGGCGCCGCGAGGGCGACGAACTCGTCGTCGCGCTCCACCAGCCCGTCCTCGGCGCCGCGACGCTCCTCGTCACCTTCGAGGAGCCGATGGGCGCCCGCGGCGGCTCGCTCCGCCCCGGCGTCGTTCGCCCGCTCAACGTCCAGTCCGAGCGCGGCTACGTGCAGGTCGTCAGCCCGCTTCAGGTCAAATCCACCGTGCGCGGCGCCGAGGGCTCGCTCCTGAAACTCGAGCCCGCCGAACTGCCCGCCGAATACCGCCTGCTCACCACCTCGCCTTCGCTCGCCGTCTACCAATACACCGCGCGCCCCTTCGCCCTCGAACTCGGCGTGGAGTGGTATGCGCCCGGCGATCCCATCGACCAAGTCGTCGACTTCGCCCGTTTCTCCAGCCGCATCGCCCGCGACGGCGAGGTCGTCACCGAGGCGCGCTTCTTCATAAAAACCCGCGGCCGCAAAGCCCTTCGCCTCACGCTTCCCGCCGACGCAAAACTCTGGGACGCCACCGCCGAGGGCCAGCCGGTCAACGCCCGCCGCGACGGCGACGCCACGCTCGTCCCGCTCCCGCCGCGCCTCAACCCGAACGAACCCGTCGAGGTCTTCCTTCGCCTCGGCCAGGCCGCCGGCGCGTCCGCGTCGCACGTGCGCCTCGTCGCGCCCCGCGTCGCCGCCCCGCTCGTCGTCGGCGAGTGGACGCTCACGCCCGACGAGGGACGCCGCCTCGTGCCACGCGGCGGCAACGCCGACCTCGTCGCCCCCGTCGTCACGGAAAGCGGCTTCGAGTGGATCGCCTCGCGCGCCATTTTCCCCGCCTTCGGTCTCGTCGGTCTCCTCGGCCTCGCCGCGCTGGCCCTGCGCGCCCGGGGCATCCGCTGGACGCCCTTCGTGATTCTCGCCGCGCTCGCGATCATCGCCATGTCCGCCGAATATGCGAACAACGCGAGCCACGACCGCCGCGCCAATCTCGCCGCGCCCGCCTATGCCGCCACGCTTCCCGCGTCCGACGAGGCGCTCACCATCGAAATCGCCAACGTCCCCGCCTGGCGCGCCGCCTTCTCCTGGCCCGGCGTCGCCGCCCTCGTCGGCGCGCTCGCCGTCACCGCCGCCGGCCTCGCCGGCCGCCCGCCGCGCCTGCACGGTCTCTGGCCCGCCCCCGCCGCCGCCTTGTTCGTCCTCGGCTTGCTGCTCCAGCCCGGCGGCGCCGTCTATTTTTTCGTCACCCTCGCCCTCGTCGCCCTGCTCCTCCTATTGCCCGCCGTGCTGATCCGACTCTGGCGCGCCTGGCGCTCCCGCCACGACAATCCCGACGAACCGGAATCGCCCGCCCCTTCCGCCTCCGCCGCGCTGTCGCTCGCGCTTCTCGCCGGCCTGCTCGCCGCGTCGCTGGGCGCGCCGACGCCCGCCCGCGCCGAGGATAAACCCGCCACGCCCGTTCTCGCGTCCACCACCGCACCCGCCGCCGAATCCATCATCCAAACCTGGGATCTCCGCGACGGCCGCCTCCGCGCCTCCGCCGACATCGTGGTCCGGGGACGTCCGGGCGAAACGTTCCTTCTGCTCGATTCCCCCGCCGTGCTCACGAGCTTCGAAGGCAACGGCCTCAAGGTCGTAAAAGTCCCGCGCGAGGGCGGCGTTTCCTACCTCGTCGCCCCCGAGCGCGTCGGCGCGCTCTCCGCCCGCTTCACCTACGAGCTGGCCATACCCGAGCCCGCCAAGGGCGTGACCGTGCCGACCGGCCCCGCCGCCGTGCAACGCATCGACGCGCGCCTCGCCGAGGGCGGCTGGGACTTCGGCTCGCCGCAGGCCGTGCAAGTCCTCCCGCTCGCCAACCTCCCGGCCGAACAGAGCGGCGCCACGCTCGTGCTCGCGCCCGGCGGCCGCCCCGTCATCACCCTCAGCGCCCGGCGCCGCGACCCCGGCGCGGAGCCCGTGCGTTTCTTCGCCGAGACCGCCAGCCTCTTCGTGCCCGGCCCCGGCGTCGTCAACGGCTACGCCCGCCTTTCCATCAAGCCCGTGCAGGGCCGCGTCTCCGTGCTCGAGGTCGAGGTGCCGGAAGGCTTCACCGTCGGCGAGGTCGGCCGCGGCCCCGCCGGCCCGTGGCGTTTCGATCCGGTCTCGCGCGTGCTCCGTGTATCCGTCGAGCCAGCACAGAGCCAGCCCTTCAGCCTCGTCGTCGAGACGCAGCGCGCCGCCGCCGCCCTTCCCTACGAGCTCTCCGTGCAACCTCTCCGAGTCCGCGGCGCGGCCGGCTCCGTCGGCCTGCTCGCCCTGGGCTTTGGCGACGACGCCCAGCCCGAGGCCGTCCGCGCGCCCGGCATCTCCGCGGTCAACGCCCAGGACTTCGAGGCCGCCCTGCTGCCGCGCGGCCGAGACGACAAACCGCTCGCGCTTCTCCACCAAGTTTACCGGCACGACGCCGAGGGCGGCGCCCTGTCTCTCCGCGTCACCGCC
>CAMLNJ010000160.1 GCA_946481225.1 uncultured Verrucomicrobiota bacterium
GCTGCGAGTTGATCGACCGCACGATCCTCGAATGCACCAAGGCCAACCTCGAGCATGCGAGGAACCGCTTCTTCGTGGTCGGCGATCCCGGCGCGGTTCTCGTGGTCGAGCGGCGCGACGCCGAGCCGGCGGCGCGCGAGGCCGCGCTCGAGGCGATCGCCGCGGATTTCCGCGCCGCCGGGCTCGGCCACGCGTTTCCGATCCTGCACGGCGCCGACTGCGATCGCGTCTGGGAGCTGCGCCGCGCGGGCCAGGGTCTGGTGAACAACGTCGTCGGCGACGCCAAGCCGCGCGAGATCGTCGAGGACACCGCCGTGGCCATCGAGGACCTGCCGGCCTACATCGACGAGTTCGACGCGCTCATGCGCGGAAAATACGGCATCGCGTGCATCTACTACGCCCACGCCGGGGCCGGCGAATTGCACACGCGCCCGCTCTTCGATCTGAAAACAGCCGATGGCCGGAAAATGTTTCGCGACATCGCGACCGACGTCGCCGCGCTTGTGAAGAAATACCGCGGCTCCCTCTCCGGCGAACACGGCGACGGCCGCCTGCGGGGCGAGTTTATCCCGTTCATGGTCGGCCCCGAGTGCTACGCGATGATGCGACGCGTGAAGGCGCTCTTCGTTCCGCTCGGCATTTTCAACCCGGGCAAGATCATCGACACGCCGCCGATGGACAGCTCGCTGCGGCACACCGCCGTCCGCGGCTCCGGGCCTGCGCACGCGGGCGTCGACCACGAGCCCGAGCACGAAACTATTTTCAACTTCGAGGCCGACCGCGGGGTGCTGCGCGCCGCCGAGAAATGCACCGGGGTGGGGGAGTGCCGGAAAACGCACCTCTCCGGCGGCACGATGTGCCCGAGCTACATGGCCACGCGCGACGAAAAGGACAGCACGCGCGCCCGGGCCAACCTGCTGCGCCAGGCGCTGGGCCGCACCGGCGCCGACGCGAAGGCGAATCCCTGGGACGACGCCTCCGTCGCCGCCGTGATGGATCTCTGCCTCTCCTGCAAGGCCTGCAAGTCCGAGTGCCCTTCGAGCGTCGACCTCGCCCGCTTGAAGGCCGAATGGCAGCAGCACTACCACGACGCGCACGGCGTGCCGCTGCGCTCGCGCCTCGTGGCGGGCTTCACGCGTTCCATGCGCCTGGCCGCGCTCGCGCCGTCGCTCTACAACCGGGTCGTCTCCACTCCTCCGCTCGCCAACGCGCTCAAGCGCCTCGCGGGCTTCGCGGCCGGGCGCAGCCTGCCCCGCCTGCACGCGACGACCCTCGCCGCCTGGCACCGGCGCCACGCGAATCCGCGGCACCTGAGTTATTCGAACGGTCGCGTGTATCTTTTCTGCGACGAGTTCACCAATTACCACGACGCGCCGGTCGGGATAAAGGCGGTCGAGCTGCTCAACCGCCTTGGCTACGAGGTCATCGTCCCGCGCCACGTCGAGAGCGGCCGTGCGCATCTCTCGAAAGGCCTCGTGCGCGAGGCGAAGAAACTGGCCGCTCGAAACGTCGAGCTGCTCGCGCCGGTGGTAAGCGATGCCGCGCCGCTCATCGGCATCGAGCCCTCCGCGCTGCTCGGTTTCCGCGACGAGTATCCCGACCTCGTGCCGCCGCCCTTGCGCGAGGCCGCGCGGGCGTTGGCTAAGCGCGCGTGTCTGATCGACGAGTTCATCGCGCGCGAGGCCGACGCGGGGCGCGTCCGCGGCGACTCCTTTGTCGCGCGTGATCTCGCGATCAGGCTGCACGGCCACTGCCACCAAAAAGCGCTCTCCTCGCTCACGCCGACGGTGAAGATGCTGGAGCTGCCGCGCGGGCACGCGGTTCGATTGATCCCTTCCGGCTGCTGCGGGATGGCGGGTTCCTTCGGTTATGAGCGGGAGCATTACGAGGTGTCGCAGCGAATCGGGGAGCTCGTCCTCTTCCCGGCGGTGCGCGCGACTCCCGCCGAGGAGGTGATCGCCGCGCCGGGCACGAGTTGCCGCCACCAGATCAAGGACGGCACCGGACGCGCGGCCCTGCACCCGATCGAGATCCTGCACGCGGCCTGCAAGGGCTTGGGCTGACGACGGGGCAATGCCCCGTTTCAGTCTCCCCGGGTGAGGATGTCCTCGGGGCCGCGCGTCGCGTCGGACCTATGGGCCTACGGCCTTTACGGTAAATTTTTCTGAATCGCCGATTTTTTGACGGGATCGGCCCGGTTTTGACGCTGGAGAGGGTGTGGCGGCTTGGCGCGTCACTTTTCCCCATGACTCCCCCTGTTTGCGTGATCGTCCGATTTTTCGACGTCTTCCCGTCCCGGCGCGCTCTCGACTGGCCTTGCCTGCGGCTTTGTCTCTCGTTCCTCGTTACCTGATTTCGCGGCCGCTCTCATGGGTGACCCGCGGTTCGTTCGCTTCGCCCTCCGAATTTTCCCCTCCTGTTTCCATCCCCAAATCCTGCCTTATGATCCGCCGTTCTGCTTTTGCGGTTTTATCCGCTCTGTGTCTCGCCACCCCCTCCATTTTCGGCGCCCCGGTGCCGGTTCTCGCGGAGCCCTTCCCGCTTGAGCGTGTGCGCTTGCTGCCCGGTCCCTTTCTGGCCGGCCAGGAAGTGAACGCCCGTTACCTTCTCGAAGTGGTCGAGCCCGACCGCTTGCTGGCCGGCTTCCGCGCCCAGGCCGGCTTGCCCAAAAAAGCCGAGCGCTACGGCGGCTGGGAGGCCCGCGGCATCAACGGCCACAGTCTCGGCCATTACCTCTCCGCCGTCTCCGCGCTGTATGCCTCCACCGGCGACGCGCGCGCGCTCGAGCGGGTGAACTACGTGGTGGCCGAGCTCGCCGCCTGCCAGCAGGCCAACGGCGACGGCTACGTTCTCCCCGTCAACAAGCGCATCTACGAGGACCTCCGCGCCGGGCGCATCAAGGCCTCCGGTTTCTCGCTCAACGACGAGTGGGTGCCCAACTATAATTTGCACAAGGTCTTCGCCGGCTTGCGCGACGCCTACCGCTTCGCCGGAAGCAAGCAGGCGCTCGAGGTCGAACGCCGCCTCGCCGACTACCTCGCCGGTATCTACGACAAGCTCAGCCCCGCGCAGGCCCAGGAGATTCTCAAGGCCGAGTTCGGCGGCATGAACGAGGTCTTTGCCGACCTCGGCACCGACACCGGCGAGCCGCGCTACCTCAAGCTCGCCGAGACGGTCTTCCACCACGACGCGATCCTGAATCCGCTCGAGCAGGGCCGCGACGAACTCGACGGCAAGCATGGCAACACCCAAGTGCCGAAGCTCGTCGGCCTCGCCCGCGAGTATATGCTCACCGGCGATCCCGCCGCCCTCCGCGGCGTCGACACCTTCTGGGACAGCGTCGTCAATCGCCGCTCTTTCGCCAACGGCGGCCACGGCGACCACGAGCATTTTTTCCCGCCCTCCCAGTTCCCCAAGAAGCTCGGCCCGCAAAACGCCGAGACCTGCAACACCTACAACATGATCAAGCTCGCCGGCCTGCGCTTCTCCTGGGCGCCGCAGGCGGCCGACATGGATTTCGTCGAGCGCGGCCTGATCAACCACATCCTCACCAACCTCGGTCGCCAGCCCGGCGAGTTCGGCTACTTCCTCCCCTTCGGCGACGTCGCCTACAAGACCTTCTCGACCAAGCACGACTCCTGGTGGTGCTGCGTCGGCACCGGCATGGAAAACCCGACCCGCTACGGCGAGCAGGCCTACTTTCACCGGGATGACGATCTCTGGGTGAACCTCTACCTCGCCTCGCGGCTCGACTGGCGCGAGCGCGGCGTCGTCCTCCGCCAGGAGACCGCCTTCCCCGATTCCGATACCGTGCGTTTCGTCGTCGAGGCGAAGAAGCCCGTCCGTTTCGCGCTCCGGCTCCGCCATCCCGCCTGGTGCGAACTCCCCGTCGTCAAGATCAACGGCCGCGCGCAAGCCGTGGCTTCCACGCCCTCCTCCTATCTCGCGCTCGAGCGCAAGTGGCGCGACGGCGACGTGATCGAGCTGCGCCTGCCCATGCGCCTGCGCACCGAGCCGCTGCCGCACTCCGACGGCAAGATCGTCGCGCTCATGTATGGCCCGCTCCAACTCGCCGCGCTCACACCCCCGGTCTCCGGCAAGCCCGATCCCGCCCGCCAGCGCTACGGCGACCATCTCCGCTCGCCCGGCCGCGTGGCCTCCACGCCGCCGGTGCTCGTCGCCGCCGACACCGCGGCCTTGCTCGCCGCGCTTCGCCCCGACCCCAAGGGCGGTTTTGGCGCCTTCCGCGCCGAGGGCGTCATGCAGCCCGCCGACTTGCCGCTCGTGCCTTTCCATCGCGTCTACGAGGAGCACTACGCGGTTTATTTCCCGCTCCACTCCCCCGCGGCCTGGGCGGAGAAACAGGAGAAAGTCCGTGCCGAGGAGACCGCCCGCGCGCGCCTCGATGCCGCGATCTTCGACCGCGTCGAGCCCGGTTTCCAGCAGTCCGAGGTCGAGCATCAGTTTGCCTCGAACCGCAGCGAGACCGGCGACTTCCGCGATCGCAAATGGCGCGACGGCCTGCCCGGCGGCGGCTGGTTTTCCTATCGCATGGCCGTGAGCCCCGACAAACCCGTCGCGCTCGTCACCACCCACTGGGGCGATGACCGCGGACGCGAGCACGAGCTCTTTGTCGACGGTCATCGCATCGTCGTGCGCCTGCCCGCCGGCGACCGCGGCTCCTTCTTCGATGCCGCCTATGCCCTCCCTCCGGAGCTCACCCGCGGCAAGACCCACGTCACCGTCCGCCTCGTCGCGTCCAAGGGCCGTTCCGGCACCTTTGGACTCCGCATCATGGACGCCTCCGTCGTCACCGAGGACCAGTGGCGCAACGGTGTCCGCTGATTCGCGTCCTCTTTGAAAACCCCTTCCTGGAAAAACCGCCCCATGCTCCGCCACGTTCTGTTCCTGCTCGCCTCCGCCCTCCTCGCCGGCGCGGCCGACCTCACGCTCACCCTCGACGCCGCCGCGCCCGCCGGCCGCGTCAGCCCGACGCACTACGGGTTGATGACCGAGGAGATCAACTACAGCTACGACGGCGGGCTCTACGCCGAACTCGTGCGCAACCGCTCCTTCCGCGACGACCCCGCCAGTCCCGTGCATTGGAGCGCCGTCGGCGCGGCCGCGCTCGCGCTCGACGCCGCGCGGCCCTTCAACGCCGCGCATCCCTCCAGCCTGCGCGTCGAGTTCGCCAAGCCCGGCGCCGGCGTCGCCAACGCCGGTTATTGGGGCTTCCCCGTCACCCCGTCCACGACCTACCGCGCTACGGTCCATGCGCGCGCCGGCGCGGGTTTCACCGGCCGCCTGACCGTCTCGCTTCAGAGCGCGGACGGAGCCATCACCTACGCGAGCGCCGTCGTCCCGGCGCTCGGCGCCGACTGGGGCTCCCACCAGCTCAAGCTCAAGACCCGCCGCGATGTCGTCCCCACGAGCGACGCCCGCCTCGTCCTGAGCTCCGACAAGCCCGGCGTCGTCTGGCTCGGCTTCGTCTCGCTCTTCCCCCCGACGTGGAAGGATCGCCCCAACGGACTGCGCCGCGACATCATGCAGATGCTCGTCGACCTGAAGCCGAAGTTCCTGCGCTTCCCCGGCGGCAACTACCTCGAAGGCGAGACCATCGACACCCGTTTCAAATGGTGGGAGACGCTCGGCCCCGTGCATGAGCGCCCCGGGCATCAGGGCACCTGGGGCTATCGTTCCTCCGACGGCATGGGCCTGCTCGAGTTTCTCCTCTGGACCGAGGACATGGGCGCCGAGCCCGTGCTCGGCCTCTACGCCGGCTACTCGCTCAAGGGCGACTACGTGAAGCCCGGCCCCGATCTCGAACCCTTCATCAAAGAAGCGCTCGACGAGATCGAATACGTCATCGGCCCCGTCACCTCCAAGTGGGGCGCGCGCCGCGCCGCCGACGGCCACCCCGAGCCCTTCCCGCTCCGCTACGTCGAGATCGGCAACGAAGACTGGTTCGACAAGTCGGGCAGCTACGACGCCCGCTACGCGCAATTCCAGGACGCCATCAAGGCCCGTTACCCGCGGCTCAAGTGCATCTCCAGCATTGGCAACGAGCAGCCCGTCGCCAAGCGCGTGAAGAGCCGACGCCCCGACGTGCTCGACGAGCACTATTATCTTAAGACGGCCGACTTCCTCTCCCGCTCGCCCGCCTTCTTCGACAAGTATGACCGCTCCGGCCCCGAGATCTTCGTCGGCGAATGGGCCGCGCACGAGACCTCCTTCCCGCCCTGGGACCCGCGCTCCAAGTCCCTCGCACCCACGCCGAACTTCTACGCCGCGCTCGGCGACGCCGCTTTCATGGCCTCGATGGAGCGCGCCTCCGATCTCGTGACGATGCAGTGCTATGCGCCGCTCTTCGCCAACGTGAACGGCTACCAGTGGCGCCCCAACATGATCGGTTACGACGCCTTGCGCTCCTACGGCGCGCCCAGCTATCACGCATTCAAGCTCTTCAGCACCCGCCTCGGCGACCAGATCCTGAAACCCGTCTTCTCGCCGGGTTCGAAGGTCCAGGGCTCCGCCACGCGCGACTCCCTCGGCGGCGCGATCTACCTCAAGCTCGTCAACGCCGAGGACGCCCCGCGCGAGGTCGACATCGAGGTGCGTGGCGTGCGCCGCCTCGGTTCCAATGTCTCGGTCGAAACCCTGTCCGCCGCCCCCGACGCCACCAACTCCATCTCCGCCCCCGGCGCGGTCCTGCCTGCGACCTCGCGCCTCCGGGCCGACGGCAACCGCATCCCTTGCGTGATGCCGCCCCGCTCCATCGTCGTCCTCACGATCCCCTCCCGCTGATTCCCCGCATGCATCCCCTCCGCTCCTTGGCGGCGCTTCTCGCGCTCGCCGGCCTCGCCTTCGCGCCCGGCTGCGCCACCGGTTCCGACGGCTCGGCCGCGCTTCCCGCGCCGACTCCGACTCCGCCGGGGGCTGCGCAACCAGCTGGGCGGTGGGGAGCC
>CAMLNJ010000161.1 GCA_946481225.1 uncultured Verrucomicrobiota bacterium
TGCGCGAGTTCGACCTCGTCGTCCACACGCCGCGCCAGGCGATCCGCGTGCCCACCGTCGTCATCGCCACGCGCTTCGAACGCATGCCGGTGCGCGTGCCCCGCCTCACCCGCGCCGCGATCTTCGCGCGCGATGGCGGCGTGTGCCAATACACCGGCGAGCGCGTCGGCTGGCGCGGGGGCAACCTCGACCACGTCGTGCCCCGCGCCCGCGGCGGCCGCGACACCTTTGAAAACCTCGTCTGGGCCAAGCGCGAGGTGAACTCCCGCAAGGCCGACCGCCTTCCCCACGAGGCCGGCCTGCGTCTCCTCCGCCGCCCGCGCACGCCCGCTCCGGCGCCCGTCGTGGCCTTCGTCCGCGAGCCCCGCCACCCCGACTGGCGCCACTTCCTGCCCGGCTAGACGCCGGATCACCGCAATGACCCTCCTTCGCAAACATACTTCACGCGATAAACGGCTTCTCGCTCTCGAGCGGGAAGCCAATCGCCTCTACCAAGCCGAACGCGACGCTCCGATCGTTCCCTTGGACCGCCCTTACCAGAAGGGTTGGATCAAAACTTTCGCGCTCACACCCGAGGTGCTCCGGCGTCCGGACGTGGAGGTGTTTCGCGCCGTGCTCCTCAAGATCAACACCCGCCTCTGGGCGAGAACGCGCGAATTCCTGAATCGTCACGGAGATCCGTTGGTGCTGCGTCCACGGGTCATCGGAATGCGCGAGTGGAACGGTCTTCGTTGGCCGGCCAGTCACCGGCGACTTCTCGCCTTCGGGCATTGGGAGCCAGGCGACACGGGTCAGATACATCTTCGCCCTTGGTTCCGCCGAAGCCACCGCTTCACGGGCTACACCGTGCACCGCCCTTGGTGGCTGCGAGAAGACGTCCAACCGCACCTCATCACGCATCAACGCGTCAACTTACCCGATGTGGAAAGCCGGCTCGCCGAAATCGAAGCCGAGCTGCGACACACGCAGGGCCGCCATCGCCTTTCTTGGCTGCACGGACGCCGCGTCCGCTGGCGCGAGCACAAGTCGTTCGCCCGGCAGTGCGAGGAGTCCGCCGTAATCGACGCGAAAGACACCTGACTCGTTAATCAGGCATTCATCGCACCGCGCGCTACACCCGCGCGCGATTCTTAACTAAGCTATCACTCAACTTACCGTATTTATCATGAACATGCAGATCAAAGCCCGTGACCTCATCACCGCCGGCTGGCACGAAGGCCGCCGCCTCGGTCCGGCCCTCCGCCGCGCCCGCGACTTGGAGGACTCCGGTCTCGACCGCGCCGACGTGCTCGCGCGCCTCGAGCAGGAGTTCCCGAAGCAACTCGCCGTAATCCTTCCGCGCCACGAGCCGGCCCCGCTTGCCCTCGCCATCGAGGCCGAGACCTCCGAGGAGGCGATCAACGTCGCCGCCGCCCGCGCGCGCATGAACGAACTCCTCCACTCGCCCGTCGTGCAACGCGGCGTGCTCATGCCCGACACCTGTCCCGCCGGCGGCGGCACGGCCACCATCCCGGTGGGCGGCGCCATCGCGGTGGAAAACGCCATCATCCCGGGCGCGCACTCGGCCGACATCTGTTGCTCGATGTTCGCGACCTTCTTCCCGGCCAACCATCCGACGGAGGAGCTGATGGAGCACCTGCAAAAGGTGACGCACTTCGGCGCCGGCGGCCGCCCTCGCGGCAACCAGTTCACCTCACCCGTGCTGGACGAGCCGGTCTGGGACAACCCGTTCCTCAAGGGCCTGCGCTCCCGCGCGCAGGATTTCCTCGGCACGCAGGGCGACGGCAACCACTTCGCCTACGTCGGCCGTATCCGTTTCACGGATGCGCAACGCGCGGCCGTCGAGTCGGCCGGTTACACCGAGCTGGCGGAGTGGATCGTGCGCCGCGACGGCGAGTTCAACGTCCTCGTGACCCACCACGGTTCGCGCGGCCTCGGCGCCGATCTCTACAAGCGCGGCCAGGTCGCCGCGCGCAAGTGGTGCGACGAAAACGCCAAGGACATCCCCGACGCCGCCTGCTGGCTGCCCGCGGATTCGCCCGAGGGCGCGGACTACTGGAACGCGCTCCAATACATCTCCCGCTGGACGCGCGAAAACCACGCGCTGCTCCACGAGGGCCTGCTGCGTCGCGTCGGCCAGCGAGCGCTCGTGCAGATCGGCAACGAGCATAACTTCGTGTGGAAGCGCGGCGACGTGTTCCTGCACGGCAAGGGCGCCACGCCCGCCTGGCGCGACGCCCATGGCCGCCCGCTGCTCGGTCTGATCCCGCTCAACATGGCGCGCGAGATCCTGCTCGTGCTCGGCGCGGATAATCCGGACTACCTGTCGTTTTGCCCGCACGGCGCGGGCCGCAACCTCTCGCGCTCGGCGATGCTGCGCGACTATAAGGATGCCGACGGCGAACTCGACCCGGCGCGCGTGAAGGCCGCGCTCGAGGCGAGCACTTCGGGAATCGACGTGCGCTGGTATAACGGCGCGCCCGACCTCTCGGAGTCTCCGCTCGGCTACAAGGACGCGACCAAGGTGAAGGCGCAGATCGCGCGCTTCGGCCTGGCGACCGTGGTCGGCGAGATCGAACCGCGCGGCTGCATCATGGCCGGCGAGGCCGAGGAGCCCTATTGGGCGAAGGCTCGCCGCGAAAAACGCGCGGCGCACAAGGCCGCCCGTCGCGACGGCGCGGCGGATGTCGTGCAAATCGTCGAGGAGTAAACGCCGCGAGTGAGCGGACCCGGCGAATCGGCGCCGCTCACTCGCCCATCACGGTCACGATGACCCGGCGCGAGTGCGGCGCGGCGCGATGTTCCCAGAGAAAGATGCCCTGCCAGGTCCCGAACAACAGGCGGCCCTCGCCGACCGGAACGGTTTCGCCGGTGCGGGTGAGGGCCATTTTGATATGGCTGGGCATGTCGTCCGGGCCTTCGAGCGTGTGGGTAAAATGCGGGTCATCCTCAGGCACGAGGCGGTCGAGCCACGCCTGGAGGTCGCGTCGCGCGCTCGGGTCGGCGTTTTCCATGATGACAAGCGAAGCGCTGGTGTGTTGGCAAAACACGTGGGCGACCCCGGTCTTCACGCGCGAACGCGAAACAACGGCGGAGAGTTTTTCGGTGAACTCGTGCAGCCCCGCGCCGCGAGCGGGAAGCGTGATCGTTTCCTGATGGACCATGGGACAAGAACGAGCCGGGCCGCCGCTTCGGCGCAAGCGCATGCGCTTGTCCGACGGCTCATGCCGTTCGACTACCAAGGAAAAAACCGGCCCGCCGCAGGCCGAACCGCCACGTTCAGTCCACCAAAGCCAAGAGCCTGGCCTTCGCGACTGAACACAAAACGAGGTCAGAAGCTGACCGAGAAGCGATCGCCGCCGACGCCAAGCCGGCTGGCCGAGCCTGCGAGGGAGTCTTCGTCATCCAAACTCCGCGCGAGACCATCCCGCAGGTGACCGATGGCGCGAGCGGTTTCGACCGCGGGGTTATCCGCCATGGCCAAAAGGACGCGCGCGTGGCGCGGGTTCCGCACCTCCATCTTCAACACGGGTTCGGAGGCGTCCGCCTCCAAGGCGGCTCCGCCCTGGGGAGACAAAGGCAGATTGGTCGACGCAAATTCGGGCTGCTCGGCGCGAATCACGGCCAAGTTCTCCTCGATGGTGCGTTCCGACGCGGTCGGATTGGCCGGCGCGGTCACGATCTCCAGCAGCGTTTCCACGACGGAGGTATCGACCACCGCAGGGGCGGCGGAACCCGCATCGGCGGCGGCGATGGCGCCGACGGCACTTTCCAGACCAAGCGGAGCGGCCGGCCCCGACGCTTCCGATGAATCGGATCCGGACTCGACTGGCAAAGGGACGCTCGTCGAGGAATTGTCGCGAACGACGGAAAGCGGAGCAGTCGCTCCGGCCTCGGCAGGGACGCCGGGCGTGCGGGCGACGTGCGCGACCGAGGCGATTTTGGCCGGCGCCGGAGCACTGGCGAAAGGCGATTCGCTGCGGAGGGCGATGACCGCAACCAAGGCGGCCGCGGCGGCGGATAGGGGCAATCCCGCCGGGGCAAAACGGCGCCCCACGAGAACGAGCCCGAGCCACCAAGGCCTTGGCTCTATGATCGCGGCGAGCTGCTTTTGGCGAAGACGGTGGTCGAATTGCTCCCAAAAAAGGTCGTCAGGCTTCTCGGAGCGCTTGAGGCGGAGCAAGGCCTCCAAGGTGGGCTTGCCAGCGGCGGCGGAAGTGGAAGAACGCGTGTCGTCGTCGGGATGGCTCATGCGCTCAGGTAGGATTGCAATTCGGCTTGGAGCAGCTGTTTGGCGTAGTGAAGTCGGGAGCGGACGGTGCCCACCGAGGTGCCGGTGATCTCGGCGATCTCCTCATGGGAAAGACCATCGATTTCGAATAACGTCACCACGGTGCGATGCTTGATAGACAGCTTTTGCATCGCTTCGTTCAATTTTAGCTGAAGCTCGCCGAGGCAGGCCGCGCGGTCGGACGCGTCGCCCGGGTCGGCGAGTTGGTCGAGCAGACTGGAGACGGGCTCCTCGTCGCGAATTTTTTCCAGGCTGAAGAAGCGCCGGAGCTTCGCCTTTTGCAGGTGGTTGAGCGTGCCGTTGACCGCGATCCGGTAGAGCCAGGTGAAAAACGCGGATTGGCCTTGGAAGCGGTTGATGGACTGAAAGGCCTTGATGAAGGCGTCCTGCGTGAGATCGGCGGCGTCTTCGCGATTCGAAGTGAGATGATAAACAACGCCCCAGATGCGCTCGCGATATTTTCGGACAAGATCGTCGAAGCGCTCGACTTCGCCGGCCTGCACGCGCTGAACGAGCATCCAGTCGGCCTCGGCCTCCTCCTGCCGGCCGGGGGCGGCGGTGACGGGCGAAAGAGCCTTGGCCGAAGAGTCCATGATCGCGAAGAGAAAGGCAGTCTGGGGCGGAGGGGGGTCTTTGGCAACCGTATCGCCGCCCGGCCGGCGTCGGGCACCGGCCCGATGAGGCTCGCTACCGGGCGGGTGGTCGAGGCGCGGCCTTCACCGGAGCGCCGCCACTTGCGCACGAAGGACGAGCGGAAGCGCCGCGAGGTGGCTGATCGGCGCGAGGGCGGGGTGGCGTTGAAGCGCGGCCTCGGCGGGCGCCAGCTCCCGTTCGATCTCGGCGACGACGGCCTCGAAAACACCGAAGTCCCGCATTTGCCGCAGGCGCAGCTCCAAGCGAGGCTCGGCCTTCCCGAGCAGTTCCGTCTCGAGGGCGGCGCGTTCCGCGGCGGAAAGCCGGTCGCGGAGGATGAACAGGGGGAGGGTGAGCTTGCCACTCGCGAGGTCGGTGCCGAGGGTTTTGCCAATGCGCTGCTCCCGGCCGAAGAAATCGGCGAGATCGTCGTAGATCTGATAGGCGATGCCGAGGTGGCGCCCGAATCGGGCGGCGTCGGCGACAAAGGCGGCGGGGTGGCCGCCCAAGCGGGCGCCCAGCTCGCAGGAAACCCGGAAAAGCTCCGCGGTCTTAAGGTCGATGACGCGGTCGTAGTCGGCGCGGGTGACGGAGACGCTGCGGCGGCGCAGGGTCTGCATGATTTCGCCGGCGCAGACGCGACGGGTGGATTCGCTGACGGCGCGGCAGACCTCGGAGGTCGGGAAAAGCGCCGCGAGATGAAGGGCGTGGGCGAAGAGCGCGTCGCCGAGCAGCACCGCGGCGGCGGGGCCGTATTGGCGCGAGGCGGTGGGCCGGGCGCGACGAACGTCGGCTCCGTCCATGATGTCGTCATGCACGAGGGTGGCGAGATGCACGAGCTCGACCACGGCCGCGACTTGCACGAGCTCGGCGGAAGGCGCGGCGTCGGCGTCCTGCCAGCCGCTGAAAAACACGAGCGCGGGCCGGATGCGTTTGCCTGAGGTGTCGATGCAGTAGTCCGCCATGTCGCGGATCTCCGGCTCGAAGGCGGCGAGTTGCTCGCGAAGAAAGGCGTCCAAGGCCGCCATGTGCGGCGCCACGCGGGAGAATACGCCGGCGAAATCGCGGGCGGGGACGGGTGGCTGGGCGGCGGCGGGGGCGCTCATAAGGGGACGTTGTAGTGACGGTTAACCGGCGGCGCCGGGGGTGCAATCCCGGCGCGGTGGAATCTGGCGCGGCGCAAACGCGGCAACGGATGCGATGGTGAAGTCGCGCATTGCCGGAGCGGTCGCGGAGCCCAAAGGCTGCGGGATGGAAGAAAACCCCGTGCTACTGATCCTGATGTTGGGGATGGGCGGCTACTTCGCGTGGATGTGGTGGGGCGATTTGCGGGCGGTGCGGGAGGGCAGGATGGAGCCGGCCCAAGGCTTGCCCGGGGCCACACCCGCGTCGGCTCGCGCGTGCGTCATCGCCGCCGCGGGTGCGCTGCTTGTCCTCGGGGGGGAGACCTGGGGCGAAAGCGCGCTCGGCCTGAGCGACGAACAATCGAAGATGGGCGGGCTATTCGCGCTTTACACCTTGGTCGCCGCAATCGTGGAGGAAATCATCTTCCGCGGCTACCTAGGGGAATGGATCGGAAAGCGCGGCCGGGCGGGCTTGTGCGCGGGCGTCTTGGGCGCGTCGCTGCTGTTCGCAGTTATCCATCCCTTCCTGTGGAAATGGGACGACGAGGGACTTGCGCTGACTTTGACGCCGAAGGGCTGGTTCAGCTTCGGCGCGGTATTCGTCGCCTCGCTGTGGTTCTACGCCTGTCGTTTCGCGAGCTGGAATCCATCGCGCTCCCTGTTGCCGTGCTTCGCGGCCCACCTGGCGAAAAACGCCGGGGTGATCGCGATCAAGGCCGCGCAGGGCTTTTTCGTGATGAGCTGGTGATACCATTTCGCATTCCGCCGTAACAAAACCCGAAGACCTGTAGGCCAACCGTTGGCCTGGCAGCCCGACCAGCGGTCGGGCCTACATCGGAACCCGCCAACCTCGGAGGCGCGGGGTTTATACGTTGGAATGCGAAATGGCATGAGACGGACGGGCGCCGGAGCTTCC
>CAMLNJ010000162.1 GCA_946481225.1 uncultured Verrucomicrobiota bacterium
TCGCCGAAGATTCGCTTCCCGAGGCGACGCGCGATGATCTGCCCCCGCCGATCGTCGAAGCCTTCGCAGGGCTCAAGGCCGCGAAGCCGCCCGCCTGGCTTCAGCCGACCAGCCTGCCTCCGATCAAGTTCGGCGGAAAACGTCTCGCGCCCGCCGAGGTCGAGCTCGTGCTCGCCGCGCTCAAGGAAGCGACGCTGGGCGGAGACGAAGCGGCCGCGAAAACGCCACCGCTCCTTTCGCTGTTCAAGCGGCACGCGGACCCGCTTTCGCTCGACGCCTTCGCCTGGAAACTGTTCTCGCAGTGGCTCGGCATGGGAGCGGCTTCGAAGGACAAATGGGCGCTCGGCGCCGTCGGCCATCTCGGCAACGACGCGAGCGTGCTGAAACTCACGCCGATGATTCGCGACTGGCCCGGCGAGAGCCAGCACCAGCGCGCGGTCTTTGGCTTGGAAGTGCTTCGCGTCATCGGCACCGACACCGCGCTGATGTCGCTTAACGGCATCGCGCAGAAACTGAAATTCCAAGGGCTGAAGGAAAAGGCGAAGGTCATGATGGAGGGCATCGCCCAAGCTCGCGGCTTCACCCGCGAACAGCTCGCCGACCGCATCGTGCCCGACTGCGGTCTCGATGCGGACGGCGGACGCGTTTTCGACTTTGGGCCGCGACAATTTCGTTTCGCTCTCGGGTCCGAAATGAAACCGCTCGTGCGCGATGCGTCGGGCAAGGTGAAGCCCGACCTTCCTTCGCCGAACGGCTCCGACGACGCCGAGAAAGCCGCCACGGCGGTTGCGGAATGGAAGCTGCTGAAGAAGACGCTCAAAGAGGCGCTCAAGATCCAGGCCGAACGCCTCGAGGACGCGATGATCACCGGCCGACGCTGGACGCCGGAGGAATTCGAGACGCTCATCGTCAAGCATCCGCTAATGGTGAACCTCGCCCGCCAGTTGGTGTTTGGCAGCTATGTGGAGAAAGGGGCGGTTGCGCGGACGTTTCGCATCACGGAGGACCAGTCGCTCGCCGACGAGAACGACGAACCTTGCGAACTGCCGCGCGACGGCGGCATCGGCGTGGTGCATCCCGCCCACCTGAGCGAGGCCGTGAAGTCGGCGTGGGGTCAGCTGCTCGGCGACTACGAAATCATCCCGCCCTTTCAGCAACTCGGCCGCGAGATCTGCCGCGCGGAGCCGGAAGACATGGAGAAAACCGAGATCACCCGATTCAAGGGGCCGAAGATCCCGGGCATCACGGTGTATGGGATTCTCGAACGCAGCCACTGGTTGCGCGACTCGCCGGCCGACGGCGGCGGCTTCATGCAGCATTCGAAATACTTCCCCTCGGCCGACCTCACCGCGTTTGTCCAATATACCGGCATGGGCATCGGCTACTACGAGGAGGAGCAGGAGATCGAGTCGGTCTATTTCGTCCCCGGCCACATCAAACCCGAGTGGTGGGGCACGCATACGAACAAACTGAAAATCAAGGACGTCGACGCCGTGACCATCAGCGAGGTCCTGCGGCTCGTCCGCGCCATCATGGCGAAGGCCGCCTAAACCCGCGTCACGCTCCGCCTATATTTCCTGAACCCCATGTCCGTGAAATCCACCGAACCCCGTATCCAGCGTCCCGCGGCGGAGATCTTGCACGCGGCCGAGTTGCAAGCGCTGGTAAAGGCCGACGCCGCAAAGCCCAAGCCTCCCGGCTGGCGCATGACGCCGCAAAGCGTGCTGCGCTTCATCCTCGGCGATCCCCAGACGGGCTTGGCGGCGAAGTTTGTCGGGCGCAGGTCGATGCTGGAGCGCTGCATCGTCGCGCTCGCGACAAACCGCGGCCTCATGATGATCGGCGAACCTGGCACGGCGAAAAGCTGGCTGAGCGAACTGCTGGCCGCCGCGATCTCGGGCGACAGCACGCTTACGATCCAGGGCAGCGCCGGCACCACCGAGGACGCGATCAAGTATTCCTGGAACTACGCGCTCCTGCTTGCCGAAGGGCCGGGAGAAAGGTCGCTGGTGCCCGCGCCGCTCCATCGCGGGATGACCGAGGGCAAGATCGTCCGCTTCGAGGAGGTCACGCGTTGTCCCGTGGAGATTCAGGACACCTTGTTGTCGGTTCTTAGCGACCGCGTCTTGATGGTTCCCGAGCTAAAGACGGAGGCGCGCACCCTGTATGCCGCGCAGGGGTTCAACGTCATCGCCACGGCCAACACCCGCGACCGTGGAGTGAACGAGATGAGCGCGGCGCTGAAGCGACGCTTCAACTTCGAGACCGTGCCGCCCATCCAGGACCCGAAGGAGGAGATGGCCCTCGTCCAGCGCGAGACGGCCCGCCTGCTCGCGAATGCTGGCGTGCAGGCCACGTTGTCGCCCGACGTCGCGGAACTCCTTGTCACGACCTTCCGCGAACTGAGGTCGGGTAAGACCGAGGACGGCAAGGCCTTGGAGCCGCTCACCACCGCCATGAGCACGGCGGAAGCCGTCAGCACCGGCTTCGCGGCCGGATTGCACGCGAGCTACTTCGGCGACGGCGGCGTGACTCCGGAGCATGTCGCGCTCCACGTGGCGGCCACCGCGCTGAAGGATGCGGCCGACGACCTGAAAAAGGTGCGGCATTACTTCAACCACGTGGTCAAAGACCGCCGCGGACGACACTGGGCGGAGTATTTCGAGGCGCGCAGGATGCTGGAATAGTCGCGACGCTGCGGCCACACGCGATGCTCCTCCCCGTCCGCCACCACAGCCCGGCGTGCGCGCGCTTCGTGCGCGACGCCATCTTGCGTGCGCGGCCCGCGGCGGTGTTGATCGAGGGGCCGGCGGATTTCAACGAACGCGTCGACGAGCTGTTCCTCGGGCATCAGCCCCCGATCTCCATCTACAGCCATGTCGCCTGGGCCGACGGGCGGAGGCAGGGCGCCTATTATCCGTTGTGCGAGTATTCGCCCGAGTGGCAGGCGTTGCAGGCCGCGCGGGAATGCGGAGCCCGAGTCCGTTTCATCGACCTGCCCTTCGCGATGCTGGCGCGGGAAGATCGACGCTCCAACCGTTACGCCGACGATCGCCTGCGCAGCGGCCACTATGTCGAGGCCTTGTGCAAGGCGCTCGAAGTCGAAAGTTCCGACGACGCCTGGGATCTCATGATGGAGCAGGACCCCGGTTTGCCCGCCGACGCGGTGATGGAGCGCGTCGGGTCTTATTGCCGGAGCTTGCGCGAAATGGATGCGGGCGTCGTGGCGGATTACGATCTGCGCCGCGAGGCCTTCATGGCGCGACACATTCGGGCGGCGCGGGCGGAGTTTGGGCGTGATCGAGTGATGGTTGTCACCGGTGGTTACCACACGAGCGGATTGGCGGTCTTGTTGGCCGACCACGATAAAACCGGGCCGGAGGGTGCGGACGCAGGCGACGCGGACACCCGGCTGGAATGGCCCGCGGAGATTGTTGAAAGGGGAATCGCGCTCACTCCTTACAGCTACGAGCGCCTTGACAGTCTTGTGGGTTACGATGCGGGCATGCCCAGTCCGGGGTTTTATCATCGGGCTTGGCGAGCGGGTGCGGAGGCGGTTCACACCCCGCTTCTGGCCGCGATGGCGGAGCGTTTGCGGGAGTTGAAGCAGCAGGTCAGCGCTGCGGATCTGATCGCGGTGGAAGCCTCAGCCCAAACGCTGGCCGCGCTCCGCGGGCACGCCCGGGTGTGGCGACGTGATCTGACCGACGCGGTCATCGCGGCCTTGGTGAAGGACGACGTGCATCTGGCGCACCCGTTTGTCCTGGCCATGCAGTCGGTGCTGCGCGGAGGCGAACGAGGACGTCTGGCTAAGGGCTCTCCCTTGCCGCCCTTGGTGAAGGACATTTACGCCCGCCTTGCCGCGGCGAATCTGCTGCCGGACAGGGCTCCGAAGGAACGCGTTTTGGCGCTGACCAAGCCGGATGAGCTCGCGCTCAGCCGTTTGCTGCACCGACTGCGTGTCCTTGGCATCCCGGGCATCGAGAGGATGAGCGGGGTTGATTTTTCGAAGAGGGACGATTTGACCGCGCTCACCGAAACGTGGCGCCTTCGCTGGATGCCCGAACAGGACGCGCACATGATCGAGGCGTCGCGCTACGGTTCCGCGCTCGATGAAGCCGCGGCCGCCCGGTTGCGCGAATCGGCGGAGAACCTCGAGCGCAGCGCCGCGGCGGCCGCGTTGCTCCTTTTGGATTCCGTGCTGGCCGGCGTGATGAACGAGGCCGCCGCGTTGCGCCAGCGCGTGGCGGAGGTGATTCACCAAGATGGCGATCTTGCGAGTGTCGCCACCGCCATCGACCACTTGCTCTACCTGTTCGCGTGGGACGACACGCTCGGCGCCAAAGGATCGACGGCAACGGGCGCACTGCTGAAGGAAGCCTTCGGACGCGCCGTCTGGCTGCTCGAGTCGGGCGGCGCCGGCGTCTCGGCCCGGCAGGAGGTCGAGGCCGTCCGTCTCATGCGCGACGCGTTCGAACGCGCGGAGCAGCCGCTGAAAATCGATCGGAAGACCTTCGCCGACACGCTCGCCCGCGTTCAAGCCGACGACCAGCGCTCTCCCGCCCAGCGCGGCGCGTGCGCGGGCGCCTTGTGGTCGCTGCATAGGGCCGATCCGGCGCATATCCGGCGCGATCTGCTGCTCTTTGCGGCGCCGGAGCAGCTGGGCGACTTTCTTACGGGCCTTTTCGGACTCGCGCGGGAAGAGGCGCAACGCGATCCGGCGCTCCTGCGCGCGGTGCACGATGTGGTGACCGCTTGGAGCGACGACGCGTTTCTTGCCGCGCTGCCCTCGTTGCGTCTCGCCTTCATGTATTTCACCGCCCGGGAGAAAGTGTATCTAGCCCGCGGCTTGTTTGCCGAGGCGGCCGCGCCCGAGGAGGACCCCGTGCCTCTCGCCGTGAGCACCGCCGACGCCGCCCGCGCGATGGCGTTCGAGCGCGCGCTGTTCGACCTCGCGGCGCAATACGGCGTCGATCTGGGGGACTCCTCATGACTTCGAAGGAACAGAAGATTCGCTGGCGTCTGATACTGGGAGACGAAGCCGACGAAGTGTGCGGCGGCCTCGAGGGCGCGGATGCGGATCGCGACGTCGCGCTCGAGTATCTCTACGGTCGCGAAGCCAAGGGACGCAATCGGCGCGGGCAGGGGAGGGGCGTCGCGGGCGGAAAGGGCTCTCTCGATCCATCCAATCTCACCGTGCCGGATTGGATCAACGCCGTCCATACGCTGTTTCCGAGGAACTCCATCGAACGCATCGAGAAGGATGCGCTCGAGCGCTACGCGGTGAATGAACTCGTCACCAACGTCGACCTGCTCAGGCGCGCCGAGCCAAGCGTCACCTTGTTGAAAGCGGTGCTGCATACCAAGCACCTCATGAACCAGGAGGTGCTGGCCGTGGCCCGCGAACTCGTGCGCCGTGTGGTCGACCAGCTGATGGAAAAACTGGCGCGCCCGATGGAGTCCGTTCTCCTCGGCGCGATCGACCGGCGCCGACGCTCGACGCTGCGTGTCGCCAAAAACTTCGACGCGGCCACGACCATTCGGCGCAACCTCCAGCACTACGATCCGGCTTCGGAAAAGCTGTTTATCCGCACGCCTTTTTTCTATTCGCGGATTCGCCGGCACAGCGAGAAATGGCAGGTCATCATCCTGGTGGACGAGTCCGGCAGCATGGCGGACAGCGTGATTCACAGCGCGGTGACCGCAGCGATTTTTTTCGGCATAAAGACGCTCCGCACCCACCTGGTGCTTTTCGACACCAGCATCGTCGACGTGAGCGCCGATTGCGCCGATCCGGTCGAGACCATCATGAAGGTGCAGCTCGGCGGCGGCACCGACATCGGCCAGGCCGTGCGTTACGCCGAGGGGTTGATCGAGAATCCCCGCCGCGCCATCGTGGTGCTCGTAAGTGATTTTTTTGAAGGAGCCCCCGAGCATTTGCTTTTTGCGGCGTGCCGCCGGCTCGTCGAGCAAGGCACCTTGCTGCTTGGACTGGCCGCGCTCGATTCCGACGCGAAGCCGAACTACGACCGCGGCACCGCATCCCGGCTCGCGGCGCTGGGCGCGCATGTCGCGGCGATGACGCCTGGCGAATTGGCGGAGTGGGTCGCGGAGAAGGTTCGATGAAGCGCCCCGACCTAATCGCCCTCACGCCGGACGACCTGGCCGCCTTGGCCAATCGCGGTCTCGTCAAGCGCGCCCAACGCGAGCTGGAGTCGGGTGGGTTGTCGGCGCAGTGGGCTGAGGTCGACGACGGCACGATCACCGCGATCTGGTCGGATGGCGCGACCTGCACGCTCCCGGGCGCGAAGACGCTGGCGGAGGCCCGTTGCGATTGCACCGCGACGGAGCTTTGCCGGCACGTCCTGCGCACCGTGCTCGCTTGGCAAGCTCGACAAGCCCAGTCCGCCGATACGGCGGTGGCGCCTCCCCAGCCGTGGAATCCGGGGCGCATGCCGGACGAGCTCATCGAGGCGCAGGTGCCAAAGGCCACGAGGGAGCGGGCCCGTCTGGTCCGCGCGCAAGGCATGTTGGCCGAGGTGTATTGCGCGGTTAAGCCGAGCGCGCGGTTTCACTCTCCGGGCCACAGCGTGCGATTTCCCGTCCCGGATGATTTGCGCTACGCCCAGTGCAGTTGCTCCGACCCCGCGCCTTGTCTGCACGCCGTGTTGGCCGTCGAGGCATTCCGGCTTCTTCCCGGCGAGAAGACTTCGGGTATCGTCAGCGAGGGCGCGCTGGACGCGCCCGTGGCCCGTGGGCCCCTGGACGATGGCGCGACCTGCCTGCGTGAACTTTTCGGCGAGGGATTGGCGTCGCTTCCGCTCGCCTGGCGCGATCGGGTGCGGCGTGTCGCGCTTGCGTGCGCCGACACGTCCCTGCCATGGCCCGCCCAGATCATGGAAGAGCTGGCGGACG
>CAMLNJ010000163.1 GCA_946481225.1 uncultured Verrucomicrobiota bacterium
TCACCCGCGCCGATACAGAACCCGCCGCCGTCGCGGTCGAGGCGTTCCTGCTCGAACGGCACGCGGTGACGAACGCCCGATTCCTCGCCTTCGTCACCGAGAACCCCCGCTGGCGGCGCTCCCGGGCGAGCCCGCTCTTCGTCGACGAAACCTATCTCCGCCACTGGGCCGGCGACCTCGAGCTCGGCCCCGCCGCGCCGCCCGACGCGCCCGTCGTCAACGTCTCGTGGTTCGCCGCCCGCGCCTACGCCCGGTCCCTCGGCCGGCGCCTCCCGACCCTCGCCGAATGGGAACTCGCCGCCGCCGCCGGCTACACGACCGCGTCCGGACGCGACGAAGCGGAGTTCACCCGGGATCTCTACGCCTGGCTCGGCCGCCCCACGCCCGAAGTGCTCCCCTCCGTCGCCGACGCCCGCGCCAACCTCCACGGCGTGCGCGGCCTCCACGGCCTCGTCTGGGAATGGGTCGAGGATTTCGACACGGCCATGGTCACCGGCGAATCCCGCGCCGACACCGGCCGCGACCAGAATCTCTTCTGCGGCGGCGCCTCCGCCACCGCGTCCGACACGAGCGACTACGCCGCCTTCATGCGCCAGGCGCTCCGCTCCTCGCTCAAGGCTCGTCAAGGCACCGCCTCCCTCGGCTTCCGCTGCGCCGCCGATCTTCCTTCCCCATGAAAGCTCCCCGCCCGTCCGCCCTCGCGCGACTCTTCGCCGCGCTCGCCCTCCTCTCGGCCGCCCCCCTCCTCCGCGCCGACGCCGCCTGCTGCGCCGCGCCGCTCCCGGCCGGGGCCCCTCTGCCCGCCGCGTCGCTTTACCAGACGGAGGCCGGCTTCGTCGCCGATTCCGGCGAACCCTTCAAACTCGTCGAGCTGCGCGGCCGGCCCGTCGCGCTCACCATGTTTTTCGCCACCTGCACCTACGCCTGCCCCGCGACCACGGTCGACCTCGCGCGCATCCGCGAAAAGCTTCCCGAGAGCCTGCGCGACGACGCGCTGATCGTCATGGTCTCTTTCGACACCGAGCGCGACACGCCCGAGGCGCTGCGCCGCTTCCGCGAAAGCCGCGGGCTCTCCGACAAATGGGTTTTGCTCCACGGCTCCGACGACTCCGTGCGCGAACTCGCCGCCCTGCTCGGCGTGAAGTTCAAACGCGAGTCGAACGGCCAGTTCGCCCACTCCAACCTCATCACGATCCTCTCCCGCGACGGCGAAATCCTGCACCAGCGCGCCGGCCTGGGCGGCGGCCTCGACGAGGCCGGGATCGCGCTCGCCGCCGCCGCCGCGAAACCCGCCGCGCCTTGACCCACGTCAAGGCGCTCCGCCCCCGGAGCCGCTACCCTTTTCCCGTCATGAAATTCAACGCCCTCCTCGCCCTCTCCCTCCTCGCTCTCGGCGGTCCCGCCTCGGCCGCCCTCGCCGCCGACGCGCCCCGCGAGATCGTCATCACCGCGAACGACGCGATGCAGTTCAGCCTCAAGGAAATCACCGCCGCTCCCGGCGAAAAACTCAGCGTCAAGCTCAGCCACGTCGGCAAGCTGCCCAAGACCGCCATGGGCCACAACTGGGTCCTTCTCGCGGCCGGCTCCGACGCCGAGGTGCAAAAGCTCGCCATGGAGTGCATGAAAAACGCCCCCGACTACCTGCCCAAAGACCGTTCGGTCGTGCTTGCCGACACCAAGATCCTCGGCGGCGGCGAGAGCGACACCGTCACCTTCACCGCGCCCGACAAGCCCGGCGCCTACCCCTACCTCTGCACCTTCCCCGGCCACTTCAGCATGATGAAGGGAAAACTCATCGTGAAGTAAGCCGCCTCCCCGCCCGCCCCTTCGTCGGGCTGCCAACCTGTAGGCCCGACCGCTGGTCGGGCTGCCAGGCCAGACCGCCCGGCCCCCGAGCCCCTCCCATAGCCGGAGGGGCTGAACTCATTTCCCCGTAGACCGCTTCCGCGAGCGGCATCCAGCGGCAACGTCCGTCCCCGGCCGTGTTCCTCCCGCGCCCAAATCCTCACAGCCGGTCGAGCACCAGCGCCGCCATCACGGGCGGCAGATACGCGATGGTGGTGAAAAACAGCCTCCGCCCCTCGCGGTCGCGCCCCTCCGCGTTGCGCAGAAACCGCCAGCTCGCGCGCAACATCGCCGCCCCGCCGACCGCCGCCGCGACGCCGAAAATCGGCCCCGTCCAGCCCAGGCCCCAGGCCGCGAGCGACGCCGCGCAAAGCAGCGACGAATGCGCCAGCGACCACGCCGCCGTGCGCGCGCCGTCCGCGTCCACCGCCGGCAACAGCGGGAAACCCGCCGCGCGGTAATCTTCGCGATACATCCAGCCCACCGCGAAAAAGTGCGGCATCTGCCAAAACAGGACCACCGTCGCCAACACCCAGGCCGGCGCCGCCCACGCGTCGCCCGCCGCCGCCGCGCCCAGCAGCGGCGGAAGCGCGCCCGACACCGAACCGATCTCCGTCGCCCATCGCGTCCGCCGCTTCAGCGGCGTGTAGACAAGCCCGTAGATGCCGATGGTCGCCGCCGCCAGCCCGGCCGCGGCCGGGCTCGCGCCGACGAGCAGCACGCCGACGCCCGCTCCGCCGAGCGCGGCGCTCCAGGCCAGCGCCACGGGCGCGCCCACCTCGCCGCGCGGGAGCGGCCGCTCCGCCGTGCGGCGCATCAACGCGTCGGTCTTTCGCTCCCACCATTGGTTCAGCGACAGCGCGCCGCCCGCCGACAACGCGATCCCGGTGAACGCGACGCCCGCGTGCAACCACCCGCGCCCCGGGCCGGCCACGGCGTATCCGGCCATCCCCGACAGGATCGAGAAGCTCGCCAGCCGCGGCTTGGTGAGAAGGAAAAGCGCCTTGGCGAGCGCCGCCGCCGAGCCGCACGTCGCGACGCGGGACCAGCCCGTCGCGACGGGAGAGGAGGAAAGGGAATCCATCCGCCCAGCATAAATGAACGAAGGCGGCTTTCCCTTGATTCATATCAAGGAGAGCGCCCGCCGCCGCGGTTATAACCTCCGCCTCCCACCGCATGCCCGCGCCCGTCCTCGCCTTCGCGCCCTCGCCTTCCTCTTCCCGTGAACCGGAGTCGCCGCGCGTCGCGCCCGCGAACGAACCCGGCGCCGCCTCCTCCGCGGCTTCCCCCTTCGTCGCGCGCTGGCTGGCGCTCGCCCTCGGCAGCCTGCTCGTCGCCGGCCTGCTCTCGCTCTCCGTCGTGCTCGGACGCCTGCCGGGCCTCTCCCGCCTCATCGACGACCCGCTCTTCTTCAAACGCTGCCTCGTCGTCCACGTGGATCTCGCGCTGGTCGTCTGGTTCTACGCCTTCGCCTCCGCCCTCGCCGCGCTGCGCGCCGGCCCCCGCCCGGGCGTCGTCGCCTCGCTTTCCTTCGGCGGCGCGGTGCTGGGCGTGCTCGGGTTGATCGGAGGCGGGCTGGTGCGCGGCGCGGCGCCGGTGCTGGCCAACTACGTGCCGGTGATCGACCACCCTCTCTTCCTCGGGGGCCTCGCGCTCTTTTTCGTCGGCGTGCTCGCGTTCGCCCTGCGCACCCTCGGCGCGGCCGCCGCTCCCTCCGCCCATGGCTTGCCCGCGGACGCCGGCGCCGGGGTGCAGACCTGCGGGCTGGCGCTCGCGCTCGCCGCCGTTTCCTGGCTCTCCGCCACGGCCGCGCTTCCGCCCGGCCTTCCGCCGCATACGTTCTACGAGTTCTCACACTGGGGCCCGGGCCACGTGCTGCAAACGGCCAACGTCTGCGCCATGCTCGCGGTTTGGCTGTGGATCGCGGGCCGACTCGCCGGCCGCCCCGTGCTTTCGGCGCGCGGCGCCCGCCTCCTCTTCTCCGCGCTGCTCGCCCCGCATTTCATCATGCCGCTGCTCTCCTGGCAGGGCGCGCTTCACCGCACCTACCTCGAGGGCGCCACCCTCCTGATGCGCTGGGGAATCTTTCCCGTGGTGCTCTGCGCGCTCGCGCTCGTCGTCCGGCACCTGCGGCGCCATGCGCCGCGCACCGCCTCCGCGGAGGCGGGGATCCTGCGCGCCGGCCTCGGAGCCAGCATGGCGCTCACCCTCCTGGGCTTCGCGCTCGGCGCCTGTATCCGTGGCTCCACGACGCTCGTCCCGGCCCACTACCACGCCTCGCTCGGCGGCGTGACGGCGGCGTTCATGACCGCGAGCTATCTGCTGTTGTCCTCGCTCGGCCGGAAGCCCGTCGCGGCGGCGCGCGCCCGGGGCCAGCTGCTCTGCTTCGGCGTCGGCCAGGCCGTCTTCGCCCTCGGCTTCGGCCTCGGCGGTATCTACGGCCTCGGCCGCAAGACCTACGCGGGCGAGCAGCACGTGCGCACGCTCGGCGAGCAGATCGGCCTCGGCGTGATGGGCCTCGGCGGCCTCGCCGCCGCGGTCGGCGGCGTCTGGTTCCTCGTCCTGGTCCTTCGCCCGCTCCTTTCGCGCCGCGCTTCCGCCGCCGCGCGGGCCCCCGCTTTCCCCGTCCAAGCATGAACCACGAACCCAAACCGCCGCTGCTCAAACGTCTGATGGACAACCCCTGGCTCCTCCTGGTGCTGGGCGTCGTCGTCCCGATGCTCTCCTACACGCTCTGGGGCTGGATCGAGCTCCTTTTCGTCCCCGCCGCGCAACTCCCCTGAGGAACCACCATGAGTCTCTCCCTTCCCGCCCGCGATTGGTTCAAGCCGCCCGAGGGCGCCGAAAAGCTCTGGATCGGCCTCGCGCTGTTCTGGTGCTTCGTCCTCAGCCTCATGATGCCGTATTGGCATTTTAAGGGGAAACAAAACAGCCGCGGCGAGGCCTACGCCGTGGCTCCCGCCGCCTACGCCGAGCGCACCGAGGCCTTCGTCGCGGCCAACAAGACCGGAGAGCGCGACGGCGTGCCCGTGGTCGAGCCCGCCCCCGGCGGCGACGCCTACCTCCTCGCCCGCATGTGGGCCTGGTATCCCGTCCTGAAGCTCCGCAAGGGCGAGACCTACCGTCTCCACCTCTCCTCGGTCGACCTCCAGCACGGCTTCTCCCTGCAGCCGCTCAACATGAACTTCCAGGTGCTGCCCGGCTACGACCACGTGCTCACCCTCACGCCCACCTCCGCCGGCGAATTCACCATCGTGTGCAACGAGTTCTGCGGCATCGGGCACGAACACATGATCGGCAAGATCCTCGTCGAATAAGCCCGCGCGCCCGCCACCTCGCACCCTCGCATCCCTCCGCCCATGTCCTCTTCCGCCCCCCTCTCCGCCTCGCTCGCCGCGCCCGGCGCCGACGCGCGCAAATGCGCCACCACCGGCCTCAACGTCTGCCTGGCCGCGCAACGCTTCATCAAGCTCAACGCCGTCGCCGGAGTCGTGTTCCTCCTCCTCGGCGGCGTCGCCGCCATCCTGCTCGCGCTCACCCGCTGGCAGGCCGTGCATCTCCTCCGCGTGGATTGGTTCTACCGCATCCTCACCTTCCACGGGCTCAACATGCTCATCTTCTGGATCCTCTTCTTCGAAATCGCGATCCTCTACTTCGCCTGCACCGTGCCGCTGAAATCGCGGCTCTTCTCGCGCAAGGTCGCCTGGGCCTCCTTCGGCCTCATGCTCGCCGGCGCGGTGATGACCAATGTCGTCATCCTCGACGGCAAGGCGGACGTGCTCATGACGAGCTACCTGCCGCTCCTCGCCCACCCGGCCTTCTACCTCGGCATCATCCTCATGGCCGTCGGCACGCTCGTCGGCGTGTTCAACTTCTTCGCCACCCTCTACATCGCCAAACGCGACCGCACCTACGAGGGCTCCGTGCCGCTCGTCACCTTCGGCGCCACCGCCGCCGCGATCATCGCGGTCGTCACGCTCCTGCACGGCGCGATCGTCATGATCCCGACCTTCACCTACGCGATGGGTTGGACGCCTCAGCCCGACCCCATGTGGTATCGCATGATCTGGTGGGGCCTCGGCCACCAGTCTCAGCAGGTGAACGTCTGCGCGATGGTCTCCGTCTGGTATCTCGTCGGCCAGCTCGCCACCGGCGCCAAGCCGGTCAACGAGACCGTCTGCCGCGGCGCCTTCGTCCTCTACATCCTCTTCATCAACCTCGCCTCCGCCCACCACCTTCTCGTGGACCCGGGCGTCGGCTCCTCCTGGAAGATCTGGAACACCTCCTACGCCATGTATCTCGCCGTATTGGCCTCTATGATACACGGATTCACCGTCCCGGCCTCGGTCGAGATGGCGGTGCGCGCCAAGGGCCACGTCCGCGGCCTCTTCGGCTGGGTCGGCGCCCTGCCCTGGCGCAACCCCGCCTTCTCCGCCGTCGTGCTCTCCGTGCTGATCTTCGGCTTCGTCGGCGGCATCACCGGCGTCACCCTCGGCACGCAGCAGATCAACATCATCGCGCACAACACGCTGCGCATCACCGGCCACTTCCACGCCACCGTGGTCGGCGGAACGACCCTCGCCTTCATGGGCCTGGCCTTCTACGTCGTCCCCCTGATGTTCCGCCGCGACTTCATCTGGCGCGGCGCCGCGCGGCTCCAGCCCTGGCTCTTCGGCGGCGGCATCCTGCTCGTCTCCTTCGGCATGTCCTTCGCCGGCTCGCTCGGCGTTGCCCGCCGGGTCTACGACGTCGAACACGCAGGCGTATACGGTCCCGCCGCGCATCTCTTCCTCGGCGTGATGGGCGTCGGAGCGATCATCGCGGTGATCGGGCTGCTGCTCTTCGTCGTGCTCTGCGTCGGCACGATCCTCTTCGGAAAGCGGCATGGCGAGGGTCGCGGCATGGCCGACTGGGGCGTGGCGGAAACGCTGCCCGGCTCCGCCGGCGAGGCTCTCTACTCCGACCACTGGGCGATGAAGGGCACGATCGTGCTCACGGGCGTCTTCCTCGCCTGCTTCGCCGTCTACTACTTCGCCAACTGGAAGGCCCTCGCCGACG
>CAMLNJ010000164.1 GCA_946481225.1 uncultured Verrucomicrobiota bacterium
GACCTCGTCTTCGACGCCGCGCCGGGTCCGGACCCGGGCCCGGACCAGCAGGCCGGCAGCGAGGCGCCCGAACCGGAGACGGACGCGAAGGCGGACGATGAAACGCCGCCTCAGTCCTGAGGAGCGGCGCCTGTGGGCGCTGGTCGCCCGCACCGTAACAGCCGCGCCGGGTCGCGACTCCGAGGCGCCGCCCGCGGCGTTTTTGGAACCGATGAAGGCGCTCGGCACCGACGTCGTCCCCGACGGACGCTGGCGCTGCGAAATCAAATTCGACGGCTACCGGGCGCTGGCGGTTTTGAACGGCGGCAAGGTCGAGCTCTGGTCACGCAACCACAAGCCGCTCGACGCCGACTACCCCGAAGTCGTGGCCGCGCTCGCCCGCCTGAAGTGCCGCGATGCCATCCTCGACGGGGAAATCGTCGCGCTCGACGAGGCCGGACGCTCGCGCTTTCAGCTCCTGCAAGGCCGCGATCTCGGCGAGCGTCCGCCGCTGCGCTACTACGTTTTCGATCTTCCCCGGCTGAACGGCGAAGACATCACGGGGCTTCCGCTGGAAGAACGCCAGTCGCGCCTGGCGAAATGGCTGACGCAAAAACCACCCGCGCCGCTGGAGCTTTCCCCTTGGTTCGACACGGAACCCGCCGCTCTGCTCGACGCCGCGCGGAAACAGAGGCTCGAAGGTGTCATCGCCAAACGTCCGGGCTCGCTCTACGAGGCGGGCCGGCGCAGCGGCGCCTGGCTGAAGTGCAAGGTCCACGGCGAACAGGAATTCGTCATCGGAGGATTTACCCCCCCGGAAGGCAGCCGGCCGTATTTCGGGGCGATCCTCATCGGCTATTTCGGCGAGGGGAAACTGCTCTACGCGGGCAAGGTCGGCACCGGCTTTGATCATGCGACGCTGGCGAAGCTGCACGCGCTTTTTCTGAAGCGAAAACGCGAGGCCTGCCCTTTCGCCAATCTGCCGATGGAGCGACGCCCGCGTTTTGGCCGCGGCATGACCGCGGGAGAGATGCGCAAGGTCACGTGGCTCCGCCCCGACCTCGTGGCGCAGATCCGTTTCGCCGAATGGACCAACGACGGCGTGCTGCGGCAGCCGGTGTTCCTGGACCTGCGCAACGACAAGGCCGCGACGGAGGTGCGGCGGGAGGCGGGTCCGAGCGTGGAATCAGCCAAGAACGAATCCGGGGAATAAAAGGAGGCCCAGAATCTCCAGCGCCCGGAGCAATGTTACGCTCCACCCGGCCGACACGGCCGGGGCTACACGGTGTAGCCACGGGCGTGTCGCCCGTGGGGGACTCGCTTTCTCACTTCACTCGTAGAGCGTCAGCGATGGCCCGGCTTTCTTTCCCAGACACGCCCTAAGGCTATGTCCTCCCTTCTCAGCCAAACATGCCCTAAGCAAACTCCCGTAGTCCGACCGCGGATACTCATGCCGCTTACGCATCACAAACCCCCTCAATACGGCACAGAAAAATTACTTACATAAAAGGGAACCACGCAAGCGGGCATCCGCTTCCCCCGCGCTCTATTCGTCCCGGGCAAGTCACGCTTGCGAGCGAGGAGGGGGCCGCTACGCCCGATCACGCCATGACGCTCTCCAGTTGGATCCAACTTATGCATTCGGAAATTCAGGCGGCCCGCGCCTCCGGCATGTCGCATCTTTGGCACACCGATTTCAAAACGCAGGAGCTGGCGGAGGTCCTCCAAGACATCTCCAGACTCCGTCCGGCGGACGCAGGCTGGACGCCCGGCGACACGCCCGGGCCGCGTCCCGGCAATCCCGAGCCCGCGCGCATCTGTTTTGTCACCTGCGACCGCAAGGGACTGCGTTTCGTCGTCAAGGCGCAGTATCACTTCGCCCAGCAACGCTGGTTCTTCGACGATCCGCCCAGCGGCGCGATCAAGATCGTGGCGTGGATGGATGCTCCCCCGCCTTTTCTCGGCGACCGTTCCCCTGACACCAAACCGACGGGCGCGGCCGAGGCCTCGGCCTTGTGCGCGAGGTGAGGCCGGCCGGAGAACCGGCTCCTCACCGCCACTCGTCGCCCGTCCTGGCGATGCCCTCCATCGTTCGGCGCGAGAGAACGGAGCGATTTTCCTGAAAGGGCGTGAAAGGTTTGGCCGCCCGGCCGGACTTGGCCACGAGCCACATCGGCTTATCCTCGTCGGAGCGGATCCTGAAGAGATGCCACTCGCCTTTTAATTTCTTGCCGGCGAAGCGGAGCTTGAGATTTCCCGAGGCGTGGTCGCCGCCGAGGAGCTCGTAGGTGCCGAGGTCCCACACCATCACGGTGCCGCCGCCATACTGGCCCTTCGGTATCGTGCCCTCGAACTTCATGTAGTTCAGCGGATGGTCCTCCACCTCGATGGCGGCGTGCTTCACGCCGAGCGCCGTCGGCAGGCCCTTCGGCACCGCCCAGGATTTCAAGGTTCCGTCCATCTCGAGCCGCAGGTCGTAGTGAAGGCGCGTGGCGGCGTGTTTCTGCACCACGAAGCGCCCGGTCCCTTTCGTCGTCCGCCGCGCGGTTTTCGCCGAGGCCTTCCCGGGGGCGGGTTCGCGAGTGCGGGTGAAGTCGCGTTTCGCCTCGTAGGCCGACAGGTCCGGCGCGGGCGCGGACTCGGCGTCTTTCCCTCCGGCCGCGGCGAATGCGGCGGGAAGCTTTTGCTTCAGTTTGAGCACCGGCTCGAAGAGATCACCGAGCTTTTTCAGGCGGCGCAACGCGGCCTCGGGCGTGAAAAAGAGCTTCATCGGATCCTTCAGGCGCTTCAGCTCGTCCCAGGTGACCGGCATC
The DNA here is from genome assembly GCA_946481225.1 of uncultured Verrucomicrobiota bacterium. The sequence continues at coordinate 2,793 of CAMLNJ010000164.1, forward strand.
GAGACGTAGGGCTGCTCGCGTTTGCCGCGCACCGAGTAGACCGCGACGGTGGTCTTGGCCTCGTGGTTCTGGCTCCAGTCGATCAGCACGCGCTTTTGGCGGCGCACCTTGGCCATGTTGCTCACGACGAGATCGGGGTGCCGTTGCTCCAGCAACTCCGCCACGCTCTTTGCGAAAGCGCGCGTGGCGTCGTAGGCGACCGGGGTGTTGAGCGGCACATGGAGCTGAAGCCCTTTCGATCCCGAGACCTTCGCGAAAGAGGCGAGCCCGAGCCCATCGGCGATCTCCTTCACGAGAAAACCCACCCGCGCGCAGTCGCGCAGATCGGCGCCCTCGCCGGGATCGAGGTCGAAGACGACATGCGTGGGCCGGCCGAGGTCGGGCGCGCGGTGGAGGAAGGGGTGAAGCTCGATCGCCGCGAGGTTGGCGCACCAGGCGAGCGTGGGCGCGTCGTCGATCACGATGTAACGCGTGACGCCTTCATGGCGGCGCCGCGGCACCTCCTGGGTCTTGATCCAATGGGGCGCGAACCTGGGCGCGTTTTTCCCGTAGAATTTCTCGCCGCCCACGCCGTCGGGATAACGTATCAGCGTCACCGGGCGTCCGCGCAGATGCGGCAGGATGAAGGGCGCGACATCGACATAGTAGCGGATGAGCTCGCCCTTGGTGAAGCCGATCTCGGGAAAAAGGACTTTGTCGAGATTCGTGAACCTGACCTCGGGCGGGGCGGAGGAGGACGAGGCGCGAAACATGGCGAGGCAGGCTTCGGTCAGGCGGAGCGGGTTCGGGCTCGCGCGCGGGGCCGGGAACGCGGCGCCGTGGCGACGGCGGCGCGCGGCGCCTTGGCCGCGCGGGCGGCTTTGCGCGGGCGCGAACCACGCTCGCCGTCCGCGTGGCTCCCGCCGTCGGCCGAGGCGCTCGCGCCCGCGTCGCGAAGGCTGCGGCGAAGGACCTCGGCGAGATCGATCTCGCGCGTGGCGGGCCGGGAGGGCCGGGCCGCCGCAGGCAGTTCCTTGCCGCCGCTCCTCACCTTGGCGTCGATGAGCTTCATCAGCGCCGAGCGGTAGTCGTCGGTGTAGCGCTCGGGGTCCCACTTCTCGGTGAGCTGGTCGACGAGAGCGCGGGCCATGGCGATCTCGCGTTTTCCCGGCTCCTTGGCGGCGGGTATCTTGATCGAGTCCGGATCGACGAGTTCGTCCGCGAAGCGCATGATCTCGAGCACGAGCAGCTTTCCGTTGCTCTTCACCGCGGCGAGGTGCTGGCGCGTGCGAATGACGACCTTCGCGATGCCGGCCTTGTTGGTGTCGGCGAGGACGTGGCGCAGCAGCAGGTAAGCCCCCGCGCCCCCCTTCTGGGGCTCGAGGTAGTAGGGCTTGTCGAAGAAGACGGGGTTGATCTCGGCGAGATTCACGAAGTCGACGATCTCGATGGTGTCGGTCGCCTCCAAGTCGACGCGTTTGAAGTCCTCGTCCTTCAACACGACAAAACGCTCCTTCTCGTATTCGTAGCCCTTCACGATCTCGCCCCACGGCACCTCCTTTCCGTCGACGGCGGCGACGCGCTTGTAGTTGACCGGGCTGAGGTCGCTTTTGCGGAGAAGCCGGAACTTCAACTCCTCGGAACGGCTGGCCGATTGCAGGGCGACCGGAATGTTTACGAGGCCGAAGGAGATGGAGCCTTTCCAGATGGCGGGCATGTGACGGGAGGGTGGCGCGAGCGTAACGGCCCCGCGACGCGCGGGCCATCGGTGGCGCAAGGGCCCGGCTTGTGGGGCCGATGGCGCGGAGGCGCACTGAACGGAGCCTAGGGGAAACCCCCACGATAGGAGATAGGAGAACACCCCAAAATTCCTCCTGCGCTTGCAGTTACGGAACCAAACGAAGAGGCATGGAGTCGCGCTGCTTTCCACTCCGTTCCTCAACTCGCAACCTCTATCAGCCATGCCCGAAGCCCTAGCCGAATTCTTGGACGAGATCAGCCTGCACATCGAGCGCGAGATCTCAAAGGTCCCGACCCCGATCGCCAAAGCACTGCTGCGCGACGATTCCCCGTTCTCCACGGCGGAGGTGCTGCGCATCCTCGCCCACCCGGAAAAAGCCACGGACCTGCTCGACGCCAACAGCCGCTCCAACGTCTCCGCCGCCGAGACCAAATCCTCCGAGATGAGCGCAGCATGAGCCCGAAGCCGAGCCGAGGCGGTTCAGCCTCGGCCTTCCGAGCCGCGCGCACGCGCCGCGGCTCGCGCGAAAGCGAGACGCCGCACGAGCGAAGGGAATCCGCCCCTTCGCTCTTTTTGTGTCCCGCCCCGACGGCCCCGGAGCCATATGGTTTTCGCCGCACCGACATCGCGGTGCGGGCGGCCGCGGCCACCGGGAACCGCGTTTCCGGCACGCCCGCCAAGCGCTCCCCGGGATCGAGAGCGAGCCCAGGCCGGAGCCCGAGCCAACTCGCTTGTCGGACCGGCTCGTATTCTACTCTCCACTACACGGGTTCGGCTACGCGGCGCGCCTCCGCGCCCGCCGAGGCCGGCGCGACCGCGCCTGATCGCCCGAGCCCTCGCGCAGGACAAACATGACCAGGCTGCGCGCCGGCAGCGAGTGCCGCGCGTCGCCCGCGACCAAGGGCGGCGCATCGACGAATCCCTCCTCGCGGGAGGTGTCGAGCAACGGCGCCCAGCGCACGCGGCGCAAGGAGGGCAGACGCACCTCGATCTCCTCGTGGTGCGAGTTGAAGTAGAGCAGGAAGGTGTCGTCTCGTTGCGGCCGGCCCTTGGCGTCGGCGATGTGAAGCGCGTCGCCGCAAAGCATCATGCCGACCACCCTCGCGAGATCCGCGCCCCACGCGGCGTCGTCCATCTCGGTCCCGTCGACGCCATACCAGGTGATGTCCTTGACGCCGCTGCCGCGCAGCGGCCGGCCTTGAAAGAACTTCGGCTGGCGGAAAATCACGTGCTCGCGGCGCAGCTCGATCAGCCGTCGGGTGAACTCGAAGAGCGCCTCGCGTTCGGGGGCCGGGTTCCAGTCGAGCCAGCTCAATTCGTTGTCCTGGCAATAGGCGTTGTTGTTGCCCTGCTGGGTGCAGCCGCGCTCGTCGCCGCCGCGGAGCATGGGCACGCCCTGCGAGAGCAGCAGCGTGGCGAGGAGGTTGCGCTGCATGCGGCGGCGCAGGGCGAGCACGTCGGCGGGGGCGTCGAGCCCCTCGTGGCCGCAGTTCCAGGAGTGGTTGTTGCGCTCGCCGTCGCGGTTGTCCTCGCCGTTGGCCTCGTTGTGGCGCTCGTTGAAGGAGAAAAGGTCGCGGAGCGTGAAGCCGTCGTGGGCGGTGACGAAGTTGATGCTCGCGGCGGGCGTCTTGCTGCTCGCCTCGTAGAGATCGGCGCTGCCGCAGAGGCGGTGCGCCAGCTCGCCCACATGGCCGGGGTCGCCCCTCCAGTAGCGGCGGATGGTGTCGCGATAGCGGCCGTTCCACTCGGCCCAGAGCATGGGAAAGTTGCCCACCTGATAGCCGCCCTCGCCGACATCCCAAGGCTCGGCGATGAGCTTCACCTGCGAGACGATCGGGTCCTGGTGGATCACGTCGAAGAAGGAGCTCAGCTTACGGACCTCGTGGAGCTCGCGCGCGAGCGCGGAGGCGAGATCGAAGCGGAAGCCGTCGACGTGCATCTGCGTGACCCAGTAACGCAAGCTGTCCATGAGCAGCTGAAGCACGCGCGGGTGAGGCACGTCGAGGGTGTTGCCCGTGCCGGTGTAGTCCATGTAGTAGCGCGGATTGTCGGCGACCTGGCGGTAGTAGACCCGGTTGTCTATGCCGCGGAAGGAGAGCGTGGGGCCGAGGTGGTTGCCCTCGGCGGTGTGGTTGTAGACGACGTCGAGAATCACCTCGAGACCGGCGGCGTGGAGGCTCTTCACCATGGCCTTGAACTCCTCGACCTGCGCGCCGCGATCGCTGTCGCAGCCGTAGCGCGTCTCGGGCGCGAAGTAGCCGAGGGTGTTGTAGCCCCAATATTCGCGCAGACCGCGGTCGAGCAGGTGCTGCGAATCGACGAAATGATGCACGGGCATGAGCTCGATCGCGGTCACGCCGAGCTTTTTGAAATACTCGATCGCGGCGGGGC
>CAMLNJ010000165.1 GCA_946481225.1 uncultured Verrucomicrobiota bacterium
CGGGAACGGGGCGGGCGGTCGTCGGGGACGGGGAAAGAGCGGCGTCGTCGCGGCCGGGCGACTCGGGAGGCAACGCGGGGCGGGCGCCGAACCAGGCGAAGCCGAGCCCCATGCCGAGGCCGAGCGTGCAGAGAGGGAGAATGCGGGCGAAGGCGGTCATTTGGGTCAGGATAAAAACACCGGCCTGGGGCGGGGCCGGTGCGGGTGGACGAGCGGAGGAATGCGACGCTCGAAAGGAAGGGCGATGGGCGGCTTACTCGCTGGTGATGGGGGGGAGTTGGAGGATGTATTTGAGCAGGCTGGCCTGGTAGGTCGCGGCGGGGAGGGTGACGCTGCCGGTGACGATGCCCTTGTTGGTGGTGAGCGCGGTGCCGGTGGAGGAGTAGAGGGTGGCGGGGCCGGTCAGGCCGTTGCCGGTGATGGCGCCGCGGTTGTAGGTGTTGCGGTTGTTCTTGTTGTCGTAGGTCTCCTTCCAGTTGAAGACGCCGCCGGCGCGCAATTCGTAGTAGTTGGTGCTGGTGGGCGTGCGGCGGTAGATGGCGAACTCCGCGAGCGAGATGCCTCTGTAGGAGTCGGATACGAGGGTGTAGGCGAAGCCGCCGCCCTGCTCGGCGGTGCGGCCGGTGAAGACGTCGGTGTATTTGCCGGACTGGGCGGTCTCGAAGGACGCGAAGTCGATGATCTGCACGAAGGCGTAGACGTTGTCCTCGGCGCCGAGGTAGACGGGGGCGGGGTCGGCGGCGCCGCTCTCGGCGAAGAAGTAGAGGCCGTTCTTCACGAGGGTCATGTAACCGCGGGCGGTGTTGTCGAAGACGTCGTTGCCGTCGGTCACGGTGTCGAAGCGGACGGCGACGATGCGATAGCCCCGCACCGCGGGGATCTTCCCTGCGGCGACGAGCTCGGCCAGGAGGGTGGCGTTGGTGTAGCGGGACTTGTTGATGAGGTTGGAGCCTTCGGCGGTGACGGTGAGGGTGCCGCCCGGACTCTTGGTGGTGACGCGCTCGACGTAGTTGTTGGTCGTGGTGTCGATCCATCCGAAGGGATTGAGCACGGCCGAGGCGGGGTTGGAGGGGAAGAAGACCGCGTCGTAGCGGATCGTATCCGGGTATTCGATACCCTTGGCGAGATCGGCGGCCTTCTTGGCGGCGGAGATCTTCCAGCCGCCGATGGTTTCGTTGACCGTGAGGTTGATGTTCACGGTCGATACGTTGCCGGGCAGGTCGGTGACGAAGGTCTGGGCCAGGGCGAACGGGGCGAGCAGAGCGTGGAGGAGCAGGGCGGAGGCTAGATAGGGCAGTTTCATGGGTTCGAATGGGAGGTGCCCCCGGAGAATATTTTAACCCGGGGACGCCCGAAACCAGAGAACCCGACGCACGCGGGGGCAGGGGAACCTCCGCGTCCTCGGACGAGAAATCCCTAAAACCTCCGGGAGAAATCTCGTAGGCGCTCCAATAAAAAGGCCTCGCGCCGAGACGCGCGAGGCCGGGAAGGCGGGCGCGGCGGGAGCGCGCCCGGCGTGGTTTAGAAGCTCGCGCGCACGCCGGCGGTGATGGCACGGCCCGGGAGGGGCGCGATGTCCTTCAGGAACGACGTGTGCACGCGCGCCCCCTCGTCGGCGAGGTTGCTGGCGCGGACGAAGAAGTCGTAGGTCGCGAGGGAGGTGCGCAGGCAATAGCCGGCGTGGAGGCCGAGGAGGGCGTGGCCGTCGGTGGCGGTCTCGCCGGGGGCGGTGTCGTTCTGACTAGCGACCGCGACGAGGTCGGCGCCGGCGGTCCAGTCCGCGCGGCGCCAGTCGAGGGCCAGGCGGGCCTTGAGCGGCGGGATGCGGGGCAGATCGCGTCCGCCCTCCTCCCTCGCGCGCACGTAATCGAGCGCGGTGGTGAGATCGAGGACGTGGCGCGGAGACTGGTGGAGGTGCCAGACCGCCTCGGCCTCGGCGCCGTGGAAGAGCGCGTCGCGTTGCACGAAGAGCGTGCGTTGCAGTTCGCCCGCCGGGTCGGGGGTGTTGGTCTCGTCGACGGTCACGCCCGCGCCTTGCTCGAAGAGGTAGCCGTCGAAGGCGTTGGCGTAGGCGGTGAGCGAGCCGGTGACGAAGCCCGTCACCTTGCGCAGCGACAGTTCGACTCCGAGGCTGCGTTCGTCGTCGAAGGCGGCGTCGCCGATCTCGTAGGCGGCGGTGCCGACGTGCGGTCCGTCGGCGTAGAGCTCCTGGCCGGTGGGGGCGCGCTCGGTGGCGCTGAAGTTCCACGCGAGCTTGTAACCGGGATTCAGCGTGTGGACGGCGCCGAAGGAGCCGGATAGCGTAGTGCGATCATCGCTACGCGCGCCGGGCGTGGCGCCGCCGGGGCTGGCGAAGGGCTCGGCGTCGACGCGGCGGTGCTCCACGCGGGCGCCGGCCTGCCAGGCGACGCGGTCGCGCACGAGTTCCTGGAAGAGGAACACTGCGGCGTTGTCGGTGGTGTGCGTGGGGATGAACGCCTCCTCGCCGACGGCGGAGAGGTCGGTGTGGCCGAGTTGGAGGCCGACGGCGCCGTTCCATGCGGATGGATCGCCGTGGAGGAGCTCGAGGCGGCTGTCGAAGCCCTCCTGACCGACGGTGGTGCCGATCTCCGAGCCCTCGAGTTCGCGGTGCTCGTAGTCGGAGTAGCCGAATTTGGCGCGCGCGCCGGTGAAGGCGCCGAAGTCGCCGGCGTAGTCGGCGGAGGCGTCGAGGCGGCGTTGGCGGAGCGCGATTTCGACCGTCTCCTCGTTGGGCACGCCATAGCGGGTGTCGAAGCCGTTGTAGTTGAGGCCGGCGTCGAGGGCCTCGCTGACGTAGCTCAGGCCCGCGGAGGCGCCTTTGGAGGCGAGGTCGGTGTTGACCAGCTCGCCTTTGGGCGCCCCGGGCTGGCCGGAGAAGCCGGGCACCTCCAGGTTATCGGCTTCGCGGCGGAAGCCGTCGAGGTGGAGGACGAAACCGGATTGTTTTTCGCGGTCAGGGGCGAGGGCGACATCGAGAGAACCGCCGGCGGCATAGCCGGCGCCGTTGTCGGTGACGGAGCTGTCGACGAGGCCGGAGACGGTGTCGGCGGGCAGTTCGGATTCGATTCGATGGTCGATGACGTTGACCACGCCGCCGAGGGCGGCGGAGCCGTAGAGGAGGGAGGCGGGGCCGCGCACGACCTCGATGCGTTTCACTAAGAAGGGTTCCAGCGAGACGGCGTGGTCGGGGGAGGTGTTGGAGGCGTCGAGCGTGTCGGTCGAGTTGGCGAGGACGCGCACGCGGTTGGCGCCGAGGCCGCGAAGGACGGGCCTGCTCGAGCCGGGGCCGAACCAGGTGGTGGAAACTCCGGGGATGGCGGCGAGCGTCTCGCCGAGCGAGGGTTGGCGGGCGTCGACGAGGGCATCGCCCGAAAGCACGCTGGCTGACCCGAGCACATCGGCCTGGGTGCGGGCGACGGGCGAGGCGGTGACGACGAGGTTTTCGAGGACGACGGTCTCCGTGTCGTGGGTATGCGGGGCGGCGTCGGTCGAAGCGCCTTGGGCGAAGGCCAATGGCGCGGCGAGGGGCAGGAGGGACAATGAAAAGGCGGAGGAAAAGACGGGGTTCATGACGAATGCTGGGCCGGAGGGAAGTAGGCGCGTCCGGCCGCGGTCGCGCAGGCCCGGCCCCGATTTGGGGGCACGCGGCCAAGATGAGTATGGGAAATCCCTCCTCGCACACGCGACGGAGGGTTTTTTCACGCCCGGATCGGGCGTGAGGAAATCAGTGGAGCGAGGCGCGTGCGGGCGGCGCGTGGCTGGGCGGGTGGCGACCGGTGGGCGCGAGGCGTGGGGCAACGCACGCGCGCAGACGAAGTGTTTGGGCCGGCTTTAGCCCGGGGCGCGGGCCGAGGAGGTCGAGCCAAGGCGCGTCGAGGCCTTGGGCAAAGAGGGCGATGGCGCAGGAGCCTTCGGTGTCGTCCGAGGGGGCGGCGGGTGAATGGCACGGCGCGGAGGCCGAGGCGCCGTCTCCGTGCAAGGCGCGGTGCAGTTCCGGCAAGCGCACGAGCGTCGCCACGGCCAGAACCAAGAGCACGAGGAACCCCGCGAGGGCGGAGCGCAGCAAGGCGGGGGTCCGGGGGGGGGGCATGGAGGGACGACGCATCAAAGATGCCTCGGCCCGCCGGGCAAGACCAAGGCGACGGCGAGGTGGATTTGGTGTCGGCACCTCATGCCTGATCGTATTCAAAGAAATGTCTTTTCGCTAGTTTCAGGGCGAGGTGTCTCTGATCGCGACGTGGTGACATCCCGATTTTGGCTCCCGTCGGGCCGAGCGCGAATGATTCAGGCCATTGTGCTCGGTTCGATCTCCTGCGGCGAATCGGAGCTGTCGACGGAGTCGTCATCTAGGGGGAAGGCTTTGCGGAATTCGTTGAAATCGACCAGTTCAAAACGTCCGTCGTGGTGCTCGATAATCGCGGTAAGGCTTTCGACCCAGTCGCCGCTGTTGAGATAATGCACGTCGCCTATCGTGCGATCAGCGGCGGTGTGGATATGGCCGCACATGACGCCGACGCAGTCGCGGCTTTTGGCGAGCTCGGCGATGTGTTGTTCAAAATTGGATACGTGACTGACGGCCTGTTTTACGCGGGCTTTTATGGCTTTGGAGATGGAGTAGTATTCCTTGCCACGCCACGCGCGCCAATGGTTGTAGAGGCGGTTGAGTCGCATGAGCGCGCGGTAGCCCCAGTCGCCGAGGTAGGCGAGAAAGACAAAATTTCTGGTGATGGTGTCGAAGACGTCGCCGTGCAGGACGAAGTATCTCCGCCCGTCGGCCGTCTCATGGACGTGGTCTTCGGCGATTTCCAGATTCTCGAATCGGACCGGAATAAATTTGGCGAGGATGTCGTCGTGATTGCCGCGGAGGTAGATCACGCGGGTGCCGCGTTTTTCCAGTTTCTTTAGAACGATGCGGACGAAACGTGTATGGGCGCGAGGCCAATAAGGGGACTGCTTGAGGCGCCAACCATCGATGATGTCGCCGTTGAGAATGAGTTTCTCGCAATGCGTGTATTTTAGAAAATGGTTCACCTCTCGCGCCTTGCAGTCCTGCGTGCCGAGGTGGACGTCGGAAATGATGACAGTTCGGACCTTGAGAAGGCGTTTTTCCATCAGGGGCCGAGGGTTTAACAAATACCTTCGCGGCTGGCTAGGGGCCAGACGTAGACGTTGCGTAAAAACGGCGTGCGGACCGGTCCGATATAAGCTGCTTGTTGCCCGGCCCGTTTGGTCGCGGGAGTAGCCGCGCGCCGGACCTGGGGATTGCGCTCGGCCTTGCCCTCAAAATAAGTGCTGTCTCTCCTCGTAGCCGCCCGCCGCCAGATAACCGCGCTCCTCGGGAACTTTTTTAGTCGATCTCCCAACTGACGAACTCGGGTTAGCATCTTGCCCGATTTTTCGCCCAGGCTATCGGCGTATCCAGACAAAGTCGATTTAGGCTGTGTCTTGTAAATAAACCGGAGCATCGCTGGCGCTCTACGAGTGAAACGAGAAAGGGCGCTGGGCCGGCGTTGCCCTCGGCGGCACGGACCTCCGGTCCGCCTCCGCCTCGGTCGCCTTGGTCGAAAAGAAGCCCGCCCTTGGGTGGGCGGGCTTCGGGAGGGGCGTTGGGTCGACTCGATGTCCGGCGAGACGCCGCTTTTTGTCGTCAGCGATACTCTTCGCCGGTGAGGGCGTTGAGGATCTTGAAGTTTTCCACGTGGTAGCTCGGGTCGGCGCGGAAGGCCAGTTTCACGCCATACTCGCGCTCCATGCGGACGAGTAGGTTCGCGTCCTCGCTGCGGAGGCGCTCGAGGATGCTCGGATGCACGAGCACGCGGAGTTGATACTCCTTGCCGTCCTTGCGCGCGATGAGGCGGCGGATGATCGAGCTGAGCTTGCGCTGGAGCTCCACGCTCATGGTCGTGGCGCTCTTCACGATGCCTCGGCCGCGGCAGTAGGGGCAGTCGACGTAGAGGTTGCTCGTGAGCGATTCCTGCTGGCGCTGGCGCGTCATCTGGAGGATGCCGAGCTGGCTGATGGGCAGGATGTGGTTCTTCGCCTTGTCCTCGGCCATCGCCTCGCAGAGCTTTTCGTAGACGCCGTTGCGGTGGCGGCGCTCCTTCATGTCGATGAAGTCGATGATGATCAGGCCGCCGAGGTTGCGGAGGCGGATCTGGCGCGCGGCCTCGACGGCGGCCTCGAGGTTCACCGAGTAGATGACGTTCTTCTCGTCGCTCGCCTTGTTCTTGTGCGAGCCGGTGTTCACGTCGATGGCGATCAGGGCCTCGGTCTCGTCGATGATGATCTCGCCGCCGCTGGGCAGGCCGACCTTGCGCTGGAAGGTCTGCTCGATCTGGCGCTCGATGTTGAAGCGCTCGAAGATCGGAATGCTGTTTTGGTAGAGAGAGATCTTGCCTTTGGAGCGCTGGCTGATTTGGGCGACGGAGGCCTGGCAGCGGGCGTGGTCCTCGGCGTTGTCGATGAGAACGCGGTCGACGTCCTCGGTGAGGAAGTCGCGCACGGTGCGCTCGACGATGTCGGGCTCCTGGTAGACGCAGACGGGGGCTCGCTCGTTTTTGATCTTCTCCTGAATCTGGGCCCAGGTCTTGAGCAGGATGTGGAGGTCGCGGACGAAGTAGACGGAGCGTTTGCCCTCGCCGGCGGTGCGCACGATGACGCCCATGCCTTCGGGGATGGTCAGGCCGTTGACCATGGAGCGGAGGCGCTGGCGCTCCTTGGGGTCCTCGATCTTGCGGGAGATGCCGCAGGAGTCGCTGAAGGGGGTGAGGACGAGGTAGCGGCCGGGGAGCGAGAGATTGGTGGTGGTGCGGGGGCCCTTGGTGCCGATGGGGCCCTTGGTGACCTGGATGA
>CAMLNJ010000166.1 GCA_946481225.1 uncultured Verrucomicrobiota bacterium
GGAGGCGGCTCGGGGTCGAGGCGTTGGTGGGCGCGGAGGGCGTCGGGGACGGAGGCCGAGCCGGGGCTCGGCGTTCCCGGGGTGGCGGGGAGCGCGGAGTTGGCGGCGGCGAGAGCGAGGGTGGCGCTTGCCAGAATGGGACGGATAGGACCGATGGGGCTCATGGGGCCTATGGAGCGGAGCCGAGGGCGCGACGGAGGGCCTCGGGCATGGCGGCGGTCGGGGTGAAGCCGGAAGGGGGCGGGTTGTGGTAGCCGTGGCAGGCGGTGCAGGAGTCGGTGACGCCTCCGGAGGGGCCGTGGCAGGCGGCGCAGGTGTTTTTTTGGGGAAGAATAATATCGGAGGTGGCGCTGCTACGGGTGGCGGCGTGACAGACTTGGCAGCTCACCTGGGTGTGGCGGGAGTGGTCGAAGCGGGCGTGGGGAAGCCAGATCGTGGGGACTCGCAGGGGAATGATGCGCGGGGCGGCGCCGGCGGGGGCGGCCTCGACCTGGTGGCAGAGGTTGCAGGAATCGCGGCCGGCGGGGGCGGCGGGATCGCCGAAGAAGACTTTGCGCTCGAGGGCTTCGCCGTTCGGGTGAAGTTTTTTCAGGGCGGCGAGCTTGTCTTCGACGTGGCGGCGGAGGGGCTCGCCGGAGAGGCGGAGGCGGCGGACGGCGTCGTCGGTGTAGGCGGCGGGGAGGGCGCGGAGGAAGGCGCGGGCGTTTTCGGCCGAGCCGTGCGGGACCGCGATGGCCGGGGTGGAGGGATCGATGGGGAGTCCGTGGCAGGATTGGCAGTGAAGGGCGAAGCTCACGGGTTTCATGAGTTTGCCGGAGGGGTCGGGCTCGTGGCAGGAGCGGCAATCGAGGGATTGGCCGTCGAGCGTGGGGACGCTGTCGCCGGCGAGGTGAAGCGCGTGGTTGAAGGCGAGGGGGTTGATGTCCTTGGCTTCGGAGGCGTGGAGGCGGAACTCGGGGTGATCGTCGGCGAAGGAGGTGATGCGGTCGGTGAAGCCGTCCACGGGGTGGGGGACGACGAAGGCGGCGCGGTCGACGGAGGTTCTCTTTTCGAAGAGCTCGGGGGGAAGCTGGCGGGCGAGGAGGCGCGCGGCCGTCATTTGCGCGGAGTCGCCGTGGCAGGCGACGCAGGCGGCGGGCTTGACGTCGAGGAGACTGTGCGCGCGGCCTTGGTGCTCGAGGTGGCAGACGGAGCAGGACATCTCGCGTTCGATGTTGGCCTGGTGGAAGGAGTGCGGGCGGTGGCAGGCCTGGCAGGCGGCGTCCATCGGGCCGAAATCGCGCGGGGCGGCGCCGACGAGTTTCGCGGGCGCGAGTGTGCCGCCGCGGGTGGAGGTGGCGAGGGCGGTGGCGGCCCAGCCGGAGGGGTCGTGGTGGGCGGCGGGGTGGCAGTGGGCGCAGCCTTGGGCGTCGACCTCGCCGGTGGCGCCGGGGACCTCGGTGATCGCGAAGGCGGTGCTGGAGTGGGCGGGGGTGAGGGCTCCGGGGCTGATGATCCGGGCGCGCCAAGGGCCGGCGACGGCGAGGAGAACGAGGCCGAGGCAGGCGGCGAAGACGGCGCGGACGAGAAGGCCGCGTCGGGACCGCAGGCTGCGGACGGGGCGGCAGGTCGGCGTGACGCGGCAGCAGGTGCCGTCGGGGCGCGGACCCTCGGGGCAGGCGCCGCCCTCGGAGGCGGGGCGGGTGCATTTCCAGAGGCCCTTGGTCTGGCCCTGCGCGACGACGAGGGCCGGGGTGCATTCGGGGCCGGCGCGGCATTCGCCGGAGGGCGAGGGGCCGAGACGGCAGGGGCAGCCATCGCAGGCGTGGCCGCAGATCCAGTCCTTCTGCGGGCGCTCGTAGCGGCGGTGGTCGAAGTCGGGGGCGGGCTGGCGTCCTTCGCTCATGGGTGCGAGGGGGAGGGGGCGGCAGGACGACGGAATACGGGCGAGACGCCCGTGCCACGCTCAGGCATCATGGGCGGGACGCGCATGCCGCGCAGGAATCGGGGGCGGCTCATCGGGCGCCTCCGCTGAAGGCCGTGACGAGGATGACGTGGAGGGCGGCGAAGAGCAGCATGCCGTAGGTGAGGGGGACGTGGACGAAGAGCCAGGCCTTCAGGAGGAGCTGGTTGGCGTAATGAAAGTCCAATACGTGGCGGGCGCGGACGATCTCGGCGAGGGCGCCGGCGCGGGCCTTCTCGGGCTCGGAAAGGAAGCGGCCGGCCTCGGCGAGGGTGGCGAGGCGGTCGTTGAGTTCGCGGCGCGAGGCGAAGAGGTGGGGCACGATGCGCGGGCCGGCGGCGAGGGCCGGGGCGAGGGAGCGGACGTAGTAGTCGGCGAGGGTGGTGTCCCTGGCCTCGGGGATGGCGGCGAGGGCGGTTTTCTCGGCCTCGAGGCGGAGCTCGCGGCGGACCATGGGGATGCGTTCAAAGGGGACCTCACCGCCGGTGGTGGTGAGGCGGCGGGGGATGATGCGCGAAAGCCACCAGCCGAGCAGGCCGCTCGCGGTGACGGCGAGGAAGAGCATCGCGAGGGCGAGGTTGAAGACGCCGCCGGGGACGGCGAACCGGAGGTGGAAGACGAAGAGGACCGCGGTGAAGAGGCCGGCGTAGGCGTGGATCTGCAGCCAGAGGCGGGAGCTGGCGAGGGGGAGGAAGGGGAGTTTTTTGCGCGCGTTGTAGGCGGTGAGGAAGAGACAGAGCACGAGCAGGGTCCAGCCGGTGAGGTGGACGAGGTGGGGCAGGGCGGCCTCGAGGCGGGGGTAGTAGAACGCGAGAAAGCCGCACAGGATGAGCGTGGCGAGCGAGAGCGCGGCGCGGCGGAGATGGAGCGGGCGAGGCATCGGTCAGAGCGGCAGAACGATAGAGGACAGAGCGACAGAGCGGCGGAGGACGGAACGGCAGAGCGGCAGAGGGACGGAAGTCGGAGAGTTGGCAGTTTGTCGGTGCATGGCTTCAAGCTGTCGTTCTGCCGCTCTGTTCAGCGGCGGCGGAGCCAGGCGGAGAGGGGGTCGAGGGTGTTGAGGTCGAGGCGGTCGAGGGCGTCGTGGGGGCAGGCGCGGACGCAGGCGGGTCCGCCGAGCTGGTCGAGGCAGAGGTCGCACTTGGTGGCCTTGAGGATTGGCTTTTGATCGCTGGCGAGGAGGAGCTCGCCGTCGGCGTCGCGCGACTCGACCATGCGGATGGAGCCGTAGGGGCAGTTGTTGGCGCAGGCGGTGCAGCCGATGCAGGTGTCGGGGTTGATGACGACTTCGCCGCCGAAGCTGTCGCGGTGAATCGCGCCGGTGGGGCAGCCGATCATGCAGATCGGGTCGGTGCAGTGCATGCAGGCCTGGGCGACCATGAGGTGGTCGTGGACGGGGCCGTGGCGGAGGAAGCGCGGGTTGTTGTCGTGGGTGGAGGCGCAGGCGCGGACGCAGTCGTCGCAACGGGTGCAGCGGTCGAGGTCGATGACCATCGATTTTGTGCCGTTGAAGAGGCGGTTCTGCGTGAGGAACTCCATGAGGCCGGCGTCGACGCCGGGGGCGGCGGCGCGGGGCGCGGCGGAGGGATCGGCGGGCGTGACGAAGGGGGGGAGCTCGGATTTCGGCAGCGAGGGGAGGACGTGTTCCTGGATGACCGAGGCGGGGATGGTGAGGACGTGCGTGTGGCCGATGACGCGCAGGCTGTATTGGAGGGAGACGGCGTCGTCGGGGCGGCGCCAGTTGTGGGCGATCTCCTCGAAGCCGTAGACGTGGCCGGCGCCGAGGTAATTGAGGGTGCGGTGGCCGGCGCCGTGGCGTTGGGTGAGGCGCGCGAAGCCGGAGCGGATCATGACGATGCCGTTGGGGTAGTCGCCCTCGGCGGCGATGAGCGGTTCCTTCGAGACGGCGGCGGCGCCGGCCTGGGCCAGCTTCTTGTAGTCGCCGGACCAATCGTAGTCGCCGTAGGTTTCGAATTGCGTGGCGGCCTCGACGGCGGCGCGGGCCTCGGGGCCGAGGTGGCGGAGAAAGGGGATCTCGGCGAGGTAGGTGGCGAGGGCGCGCTGGCGGTAGATCTTGTCGACGTGGGTGCGGAGGGCGGGGTCGTATTTGAGAAGGTCGCGGAGGCCCTGCCAGCGGATCTCGAGGAGCTGGGTCTTGTCTTCGTCGGCGAAGATGGTCGCGGTGCGCGGCATGCGCGAGAGGGCGGCGATCTCGCCGAAGAAATCGCCGGCGCGCATGGGGGCGGTCTTGTGGTCGGCGACGACGCGGGGGATGTCTTGGAGGACGAAGCTCTTGGCGTGGAGCTCGCGGGAGCGGCGGCGGGAGACGACTTCGTCCTCGCGGTGGTTGGTCCAGAGCTGGGCGATCGAGCGAAGGAGGCTCTTTTTCTCGCGTTCGCGGCGGCCGACCTGGGCGGGGGGGAGGCCGGGGGGGAGGACGACGCGGGCGTTGCCTTGGAGGATGAGGAAGGCGGAGGTGCCGTAGTCGCCTTCGCGCACGATGAGCTCGCCCTTGGCGTAGGTGCGGATGGCGGTGTCGTTGCGGAGGATGTCGGGGAGGGGGGCGGAGCGCGGGAAGCTGTCGAGGTTCATCTCGCGGAAGGGCGAGAACCCGAGGACGCGCGCGACGTCGTCGCCGGTGGTGTCGGGGCTGAAGGGGGCGTCCCAGCGTTTGGGGCGATCCTGGCTGGCGGCGGCGGTCGACATGAAGAGCTGGGATCGGGGAGCTAGGAGCAGGGAGCCGGGCGTCGGAGGGCGGAGGAGCGCGGGAGGAGATGACGTTTAGGCGTCGAGGACGAGGGAGCCTTTGGGGCGGCAGATGCAGGCGAGGCAGGAGCCGGGCTCGGGCTCGGCGCCGGGGGCGCTGAGGTATTCGACCTCGCCGGACTTGATGGCGACGAGGCAGGAGCCGCAGTTGCCGGCGCGGCAGCCGGCGTCGATGCGCACGCCGCAGGCGTCGGCGGCGTCGAGCACGGAGGTGAAGTCGGTCGACCAGGCCGCTTTTTTCCCGGCCTTGGCGAAAGATACTTCGAAGGTGGCGGCGACCGTGGAGGCGACCGGGGGAAGGGTGTGGCCGGCGTCGGCCTTGGCCTTGCGTTTGACGGAGGCGGGGCCGAAAGCCTCGAAGTGGATCTGGCCGTCGGGCACGCCCCAGTCGTAGAGGTCGGAGGTGATGCTCTCCATGAAGGGGCCGGGGCCGCAGAGGTAGAAATCGTAGTTTTGCGAGGGGAGAAGGCTCTTCATGAGCTCCACGGTGACGCGGCCCTCGTGATGAAAGTCGCGGCCGAGGATGTCGGCGGGGCCGGGGCGCGAGTAGCAGACGTGGAGCTTGAGGTTGGGGTATTTCGCGGCGAGGGCGAGGGTCTCGGCGCGGAGCATGTGCTCCTCGGAATTGCGCGCGCCGAAGAAGAACCAGCACTCGCGGGCGGAGCCGGCCTCGATGAGGGCGTGGACCATGGAGATCATCGGCGTGATGCCGACGCCGCCGGAGATGAGGACGGCGGGTTTTTCTTTTTCGAGGTCGAGGTGGAAGTGCCCGGCGGGCGCCTTCACGTCCAGGATGTCGCCCTCCTTCACGCGGTCGCAGAAAAACGAGGAGCCGACGCCGGGCGGGTGGGCGGTCTTGGGCGGGGCGGGGCAGCGCTTGATCGTGACGCGGTAGTGGGTGGGGCGCGAGCAGTCGGAGAGCGAGTAGCAGCGGACGAGGGGCTTGCTCAGTCCGGGGATGGCGAGCTGGAAGGTGAGATACTGGCCGGGCTTGAAGCCGGCGATGGGGCGGCGGTCGTGCGGCTCGAGATAGAACGAAAACGTGTCGGCGCACTCGGGGACTTTTCTCGCGACGGTGAATTTGCGGACGCCGTTCCAGCCGGATTTTTCCTGTTCGGCGGATTGGATGCGGAGGCGGGCGGCGCGGATGTCGAGGTCGAGGCGTCGGAGTTCGCGGGCGCGGGCGGTCCGGGCGTGGGCGGCGGCGCGCAGGCTGTTGAAGAGCATCAAGGCGAGTTGCACGAGCAAGCCGCCCACGAGGAGGCAGCCGGCCAGGAAGGCGAAGCCTTGCGGGGAGAAATCAGGCGCGGTCATGGCGAGGGGTGAAAGCGGAAGCGGCGGGACGGCGGAGCACCTTGGGATCGTCTCGGGTGCTTGCGCTTGGCGCGATGTAAGGGTTTTTGATGTCCATGGGTAAACGGCTTAATAGGCTCGCTGCGTCTTTTTTCGTATGCCTCGCGGGAAGCGTTGTGAACGCGGCGGAGGAGGTCGCGGAGACGGCGATCATGGCGAAGATACTGGGCAACAAGTCCTGCGCGACGAGCGGGTGCCACGGCGGGGCGGGCGAGTTGCACGGGGCGGTGGCCAAGTTCACCCGCGACGACCCGCACGCGCGAGCGTTTGGGACGCTGGCCACGCCGAGGTCGGCGCGGATGGGCGAGGCGCTCGGGATCGAGGACGTGACGCGGAGTCCGATCTGCACGGCCTGCCATGCGCCGGCGGCGAACGTGCCCGAGGCGCTGCGCGGCGATGATTTGCGCGTGGCGGACGGCGTGGGTTGCGCGAGCTGCCATGCGAGCAACGACTCCTGGCTGCGCACGCACACGCGGACCGATCTCACGCATGAGCAGAAGGTGGCGGCGGGCATGCGCGAGCTGCGCGGGGCGTATGCGCGGGCGAACGCGTGCGTGGCGTGTCACCAAGTGATCGATACGCGGCTCGTGGAGGTCGGGCGGCATCCGCGATTGATTTTCGAGCTCGACGGGCAACTCGCAGGCGAGTCGCGGCACTGGCGCGAGAGGCATGGGTGGGACGGTGCAAAGGCGTGGTTCGTCGGCCAGGCGGTGGCGTGGCGCGAGGCGGCGGCGGCGCGGGCGGGCGGTCGCGATCTGGCGACGGGGGCGGCGGAGCGCGAGGCGGCGCTGGCGT
>CAMLNJ010000167.1 GCA_946481225.1 uncultured Verrucomicrobiota bacterium
GGAGGGGGGCGGGGCGGGGGGGTGGCCCCGGCGGGGGGCGGGGGGGCGGGGGGGGGGGGGGGCGCCCGGCGTCCGCCGCGAACGATCGATGACCAAGGATCAGTGTCCAATGGAGGACGATGGCGAGGGGGATGACGCGGGCGAGAGCGGCGGAAGCGGGGCGCAGGGATTTGGTGGATAGGCGCGGGACGGGCGGGAATTCGCGGACGAGGGACAGGGCGAGGAGCAGGAGGGCCGGGGCGAGAAACCAGGCGAAAAGCTCCTGGCGGCGGGGGGCGTGGTCGGTGGTGACGCGGGAGGCGCGGCCGCGGGCGATGGTCTCCTTTAGGAGGGCGGGAAGGTCGACCCAAGAGGAGGCGTCGCGGTATGCGCCGTTGGTGGCGCGGGCGAGTTCCTGAAGCGTGGCCGGGGTGAGGCGGGAGAGGACGGCGGCGCCGCGTTGGTCTTTCACAATACCGCCTTTGGCGTCGGGGATCGTCGCGCCTGCGGAGGTGCCGAGGCCGATGGCGACGATGCGGATGCCGCGTTCGGCGAGACGGGCGGCGAGAGGGCGCCAGGCGTCGTTTTCGGCTTCGCCGTCGCTGAGGACGACGAGGAAGCGGTCGGGGGTGGCGGTGGTGTCCGCGGGGTCCTGGGCGGGGCCGAAGGCGTCGCCGGCGGTGCGGAGCAATGCGGCGAAATCGGAGCCGCCGGCGGGGATCATGTCCGGGCCGAGCTCGTCGAGGAAGGTGCGGAAGATCTCGTAGTCGGCGGAGAGGGGGCTCTGAAGAAAGGCGGTGCCGGCGAAGGGGATGAGGCCGAGGCGTTCGCCGCGGAGGGCGTCGGCGAGATCGCGAACGAGAAGGCGGGCGCGGGCGAGGCGCGTGGGCGGGATGTCGTCGGCGAGCATGGAGCGCGAGACGTCGACGGCGACGAGGACGTCGCGGGCCTGGATGAGGGAGGGCGTGGAGATGGTGGCGCCTTGGGGGCGGGCGAAGGCGGCGACGAGGCAGGCGAGGGAGAGGCTCGCCGCGACGGGGCGCGGCAGGCGGAGGGATGAAGACCGAAACCGGAGACCTGACGAATGGATGGAGGCGCGGGGGATCTTCGGATGTGGATCTGCCGTGGCGCGGGCGCGGCGGTGGGAGGTCGCGAGGAGGAGGGCGACGGGGAGCGCGAGAAGCCAGAGGAGGTGGGGGTGGGCGAAGGACACGGACGAGAGGGATGAGGGGCGAAGATCTGAGGAATGAATGAAGGCGGATCGGAGTTTCAGGTCTCAGGTTTCGCTCTTGCTTCGCAGGAGGATGGTGCCGAGCGCGAGGAATAGCGCGGCGGCGGTGGCGGGCCAGACGTAGAGCTCGGTTGCGATGATATGGGTGCTTTGGTCGAAGGAGACTTTTTGGGCGCGGTCGATTTCGGCGAACGCGTCGGTGGCGGCTTCGGGGTCCTCGGCTCGAAAGAATTTGCCGCCGGTTTCGGAGGCGATCTGTCGAAGGGCCGGTTCGTCGGTGGCGAAGTGTTGGCGCGTTGTGCCGATGCGTTTGCCGGTTCTTTCGTCGAAGACGGGGAAGGGGGCGGGCATGCCGGTGCCGACGCCGATGGTGTAGACCGGCACGCCGGCATTCTTGGCGAGTTGGACGGCGTCCTTGGGGAGGAGGGTGCCGCCTTCATTCGCTCCGTCGGTCAGCAGGACGACAAAGGAGCCGGCTCGACGGGAGGCGTCGTCGCCTTGTTCTTTCATCAACCGGGTGATGGAAAGGCCGATACCGTCGCCGATGGCGGTGCCGGATTCGGGTATGAGCGAGGCCTCGAGTCGGCCCAGTTGGCGGGCGAGCCAGAGGTGATCGTGGGTCAGCGGAGCGAGGGTGTAGGCCCGTCCGGAGAACACGACCACGGCGATACGATCCTGGGCGCGGCGTTTGACGAAGGCCTCCAGCACCGGCTTGAGTCCCTCGAGACGGCTGACGCGCCGTTGGTCCACGATGGCGTCTTCGGACAGCATCGATGCGGAGAGGTCGATGGCGATGACGATGTCGTAGCCTTCGCCGCGGATGATCCGGGTGTCGTCGACGCGCTGGGGGCGGGCGAGGGCGAGGATCGACAGAAGGGCGGCGGCGTAGGCGAGGCGGACGGGCCAGCGGCGGGCGGACGAGGGGCGGGGGGCGGCCCAGGCGGCGGCGTGCGGTATCAGTAGAACAGATACGGGGCGGCGGCGGCGCAGCCAGGCGAGGACGGGGAGGGCGAGGAGCGCGAGCAGCCAGAGGGGGGCGGCGAGGCGCAGGTTTCCCCAGAGGGGGATCGCAAGGTCGGGGAGGAGTTGGGCAAGGGCGGGCACGGGCGGATTATTGGCCGCAAAAAGGCGCAAAAGATCCATGGGCGCATGGAGCGTTGCAGGCGCCTATAGGCGCGCGGGGGATCAGGGATGGAGGAAGCGGCATCTCGATGATTTTGGCGGCCATGGGTCCGGAGGTTTAGCGGGATTCGCGGCGGCGGAAGAAGCGCACGAGGGAATCGAGGCGGTTTTCGTCGGCGCCGACGACGTGGCGGCCGAAGGGGTCGGGAAACCAGGCGGCGAAGGAGGCGTCGCGGGCCTCGCGCCAGCGGGCGTGGGCGGCGCGTTCGGCGTGTCCGCCGCCGAGCGCGACGAGGCGGCCGGAGAGGGGGTCGTAGGCGGTTAAGTCGGTCGCGTTTTCGGGGTAGGCGCGGTCCCAGGGGTCGTCGACGCGGAGGCCGAGCAGGGTGTTGCGACGGGTGAAGGCGCTCCAGCCTTCGGGGACGGGGCGGGCGGGGTGATCGGAGAGCCAGACGACGATGGTGTGGCGGGGGGCGAGGGTGGTGAGGGCGGGGAGCAGGGAGCGAGGCGCGGGAAGCGCCGAGTCGGCGGAGAGGGGGGGCGCTTCGGCGGCGAAGAGGCGGGCGGCGAGGTGGTGGATGGGGCCTCGGCCGTTGACCGGAGGGGTGAGTTCGGCGCCGGAGGGCCGGAGGTGGGCGAGTCCGATGCGGTCGCGGTTGACCGAAGCGAGGAGAAGAAGGAGGCCGGCGAGTTCGAGGAGGGCCTCGCGTCGGGTGGTGTTGCCCGAGCCGAATTGGAGGGAAGGGCTGTCCTCGAACACGAGCAGCACGGTGACCTCGCGTTCCTCGATGAATTTTTTCCGGTAGGGCTCGCCGAGGCGGGCGGTGACGTTCCAGTCGATGTCGCGGACGTCGTCGCCGAAGGCGTATTTCACGACCTGGTCGAACTCCATGCCTCGGCCGCGGAAGGCGGAGCGGTAGCCGCCGCCGAGGGAGGTCTCGACGGCGTGGCGCACGCGCCACTCGAGGCGGCGCAGGGCGGCGAGGGGCGAAGCGGGCGTGGACGCGGACGCGTTGTCAGACATGCGAAGGGGGCGGGATCAGGCGTCGATACCGGTCTGTATCGCCCGCGGAGGAGGGTCGCGGTGAAGGAGGCCGGTGTAGCGATCAAAGGCGCGGCGAGAGAGTTTCTTGGACGCCTCGATGGTCACAACGGAATGGCTTCCCGCGCGGCCTCCTTCCATGAGGGCGCGCAGGTGGTAGAGCTCGGGGCTGGGGCCGTAGGATTCGATGAGGGCTCGGGTTTGCTGATCGACGGATTCCCAGTAGCGGTCGCGGAGGCGCATGCGGAGGGCGAAGAGGAGGTCCTTGGGCGGCTCCTTGATCGTCTCTTCGGGATAAAAGAGGTTGCCGAGGAGGCGGGATCCGGGGCGCGCCAAGATGCCGCCAGCGGCAAGGCCGAAGAAAACGCTGCCGCTGACGAAGAGGCCGATGGCTAGCGTCACGGCGCCCATCATGCCGGCATGTCCTTGTGTGCTTTCGATCAGCTGCGTCGAGGCGGCGGAGAGGCCGAAGAAGGCGAAGCTCAGGAGCAGGCAGAAGATTCGCCAGCCGCGAAAGTCCTCCGGGAGCTGGATTTGGATGCGGGGTAGCATGGGGTGAGGCGGGCTTATTTTGCGCCGGTCGGCATGGGGGTCATGGCGACGACTTGGGCGATGATGCTGTCGGCGGTGAGGTTTTCGGCCTCGGCTTCGTAGGTGAGGCCGATGCGGTGGCGGAGGACATCGGGGGCGAGCTCCTGCACGAGCGTGGGGGCGACGAAGTCCTGGCCGCGCAGCCAGGCGAGGGCCTTGGCGGACTGGTAGAGGGCGAGCGAGGCGCGGGGGGAGGCGCCGTAGGAGACGTGGCGGGCCTTGCCGTTGGGCGAGGGCTTGGCGAGGTCGCGCGTGGCGCGGACCAAGGAAAGGATGTAAGCCTGCACGGCGGGAGCGACGTGGATGGCGTCGACCTCGGCGCGAAGCCGCAGGAGTTCCTCTCCGGAGGAAGCGGCTTGGAGGGCGGGGGCTTTCGTGACCTGGCCCCAGCGGGACATCATGGCGGTTTCGTCGGCGAGCGAGGGGTAGTCGACGAGGAGCTTGAAAAGGAAGCGGTCGGTCTGGGCCTCGGGGAGGGGGTAGGTGCCCTCCTGCTCCACGGGGTTCTGGGTGGCCATGACGAAGAAGGGCTTCGGCAGGGGGTGGGTTTCCCCGCCTATCGTGACTTGGCGCTCCTGCATGGCCTCGAGGAGGGCGGATTGGACCTTGGCGGGGGCGCGGTTGATCTCGTCGGCGAGGACGAGGTTGGCGAAGACGGGGCCGCGGTGGGGGGTGAAGGCGGCGTCCTTGGGCGAGAAAACCATGGTGCCGACGACGTCGCTGGGGAGGAGGTCGGGGGTGAACTGGATGCGCTCGAACTGGACGCCGAGGGCGGTGCCGAGGGATTTGATCAGCAGGGTCTTGGCGAGGCCGGGCATGCCTTCGAGGAGGACGTGGCCGTTGGCGAGAAGGGCGATCAGCAGGCGCTCGACCACGTCGTTCTGGCCGATGACGGCCTTGGCGATTTCGACGCGGAGTTTTTCAGACCAGGCGGGACCGTTGGGCATAGGAGGGAGAGAAAAGGGATGAGGGCGGAGGCCGGAGACCTGAGGAAGACTTGGGGGAATGGGGGGATTTGGGACTCGCGCGACGCGCGGAGGTTGCGTTGGGTGACGAAAATTACGGCCTATGGATTTACCATCCAAAATCCAAGAGCGGCTGGACGCGCTGGGCGTGCTGGCGGGCGACGTGACTGAAATCTTCACGCGAGGCTCGGGCGCGGGCGGGCAGAAAATCAACAAGACCTCGTCCACCGTGGTGTTGCGCCACGGGCCTACCGGCACGGAGGTGCGTTGCCAGGCGGAGCGGAGCCAGGCGGCGAATCGCGAGCTGGCTTGGGAGCGTTTCTGCGAGAAATTGGAGGAACGCGTGCGCGCGGCCGAGGCGGCGCGGCGAGCGGCGGTGGCGAAGGCGCGGCGCACGAACCGGAAGCGGAGCGGGCGCCAGAAGGCGATCCTCGTCGCCGGAAAGCGGATACGGGCCGTGGTGAAGGCGGGGCGACGGGAGCCGGGGCTCGATGGGTGATCGAGGTGCGACGCCGGTAGGGCGCGCCTACGGATGGACCAAATCCGGCAGATCGTTTTGACCGCGGATCAAACGGATCGCACGGAAACGGAGGGGCATACGGATAGCAGCGGGCCGGATATCAACACCTGCGGGGCGAGTTTCTTGGGGACAAGAAACGACGGGGAATCCGCGCACATTCCGTGCGATTCGCGATTTCAACCGTCGTGTCCCCGATGGCCGGTCGTTACGGCAACGCGGTCGAGGCGGCCAGGGCGAAGCGGTCCAACTCGGCTTGCGCACGGCTTTGAACCAAGGCGGGGGCTTTGGCGACCCATGCGCGAGCGCCGGCGGGATCGTAGTCAAGCCAGACGGCGAGCAGGCGGGAGAGGGCTTGGGCGCGTGTTTCGCCTTCGGGGAAGCGGTCGAGCGCCGCGGCGGCTTCGGGCGGGCTGCGGCGGGCCCATTCGGCCATGATGTCGGCCAGCGCGTGTTCGCGAGCCGTCCCGGCCTCGAGCAGACCGAGCGCGAGGTCCAGGGCTTGGCCGGGGTCGGTGGAGGCGTGGCCAAGCAGGATGGCGGCGAGGCGGGTTTCTTGTTGGCCCGGGTCGGACTCGGTCAGCGCCCATTCCATCGCGGAAGCGGCGTCTTTGCTTCCCCAGTGGAGCGCGGCCCAATGGAGCTCGGTGGCGGGGCGATTTTCAAGGGGGACGCGGGCGAGCCACAAGGCGGCGTCGGCGGGGTGGTTTTGCTGGAGGGCCAGACGGCCGGCGGACAGCAGGACTTGTTGCCGCCAAACGCCCGCAGGGAGCGTGGCGAGGTGCGTGCGCAGGCTGGCGGGATCTCGCCCCATCCATGCGCGGAGAGCGGTGACCACGTGGGTGGTCGCGGGATGCGATTGGCCGTGAATCCAGTCGAGGGCGTCGGAGGGCGCGCGCCCGGACCAGCGGGCAAGGGCGTCGGCGGCGAGGGGGGTGTCGAGCAGGTCGAGAGGGAGGGCGCGGAGGAGCTCGGCGGCATTGTCGTCCGTGAGCAGGGCGGACAGCTCGGAGAGAATGGTGTCGCGCGTTTCAGGATCGCGGGTGGTCGCCCAGCGAAGGCAGGTGGCGAGGACCTGGTCGGTCAGGTTCGTGGCCGGCGTGGGCGGAAGGGCGGTCGACGAGGGCGGCGGGGAGATCGAAGATGGCGTCGAGGCGCCGGCGGACGCGTGCGGGGACGCGAGGGGGGCGGGTGGTAGCGAGCTCGCGGGCCATAGGGCCACCCCGAGGGCGGCCACGGCGGCGAGGGTGGGGACAAGCAGACTCCCGCGGGGCGACATGGGGGCTGAAGGAGGTCGGGGGGGGCGAGGAACTCCAGCGG
>CAMLNJ010000168.1 GCA_946481225.1 uncultured Verrucomicrobiota bacterium
GATGACCGTGTTACTCTATGTATTAGGTCAGGGAGCGAGGCTCACTGCCTTGAGCGGATGGCGGTCGAGGAGGGTGGGGTGCCAGCCGCGGACGGCGGGGTTTAGGAGGTAAACGTGGGTGTTGACGTAGAGGGGGAGGATGGGCGCGGCTTCGAGGAGGCGGATTTCGGCGGAGCGGAGGAGCGTGTGGCGCTTTTCCGTGTCGCGGGTGCGGGCGGCCTCGTAGAGGTCGCGGTCGTAGGCGGGGTCGTTCCAGCCGGTGAAGTTTTGCGCGCTGTCCTTCGTGAAGAGGGCGAGGAAGCTGATGGGGTCGTCGTAGTCGGCGACCCAGCCGGAGCGGAGGAGTTGGAAATCGCCGGCACGGCGGGCTTCGAGGAGGGTCGCGAATTCTTGGTTCACGAGGCGCGTTTGGACGCCGGCGGCGCGCCATTGTTGCTGGAGCGCCTCGGCGATGCGGCGATGATTTTCCGAAGTATTGTAGAGGAGGTCGAAGACGGGCAGGCCCTCGCCCTCGGGGTAGCCGGCCTCGGAGAGGAGCGCTTTGGCGGCGGCAAGATCGTGGCGGAGAACGGAGGGCGGTTCGTAGCCGCCGGCGCCGGGCGGGACGAATGCGAGGGCGGGGCGCTGGCCGCCTTTGAGCAGGGCGGCGACGAGCTGCTCGCGGTCGATGGCGAGGGAGAGCGCGCGGCGAACGCGGACGTCGCTAAGGACGGGGCGCGTGGTGTTGATGCGGTAGAAATAAATATCCAGGAAGGGGTCTGCGCGCAGCTGGGCGGGCGCCTCGGCGCGCCAGGCTTCGACGCGTCCGGCGGGGAGGGTGTCGATGACGTGGAGTTGCCCGGCGCGGTAGGCGCGTTCCGCGGCCTCGACGCTGTCGTAGGGGCGAAAGTCGACGGCGCGGAGTTGAACGGCGGAGGCGTCCCAGTAGGTCGCGCCGGCCTCGGTGGCGATGACCTGGCCGCGGCGCCAGTCTTTCAGGACGAAGGGGCCGTTGCCGACGAAGGTGGCCGGCGAGGAGGCCCAGCGGTTGCCGCGGGCGTCGACGGGGCCGGCGGCGGAGATGGCGTGGAGAGGGACGGGGAACCAGACCGGGTGGGTAAGGAGGGAAAGAAAGTGGGCGGCGGGGTATTCGAGCGCGATGCGGACGGTGTGCGTATCGGGAGCGGTGATACCGACCTGGGAGAAGTCGGCGAGGCGGGCCTTGTGGTAGGCCTCGGCGTTGAGGACGGGGTAGATGAGTTCGGCGTTGGGCGCGCCGAGGGCGGGGGTGAGCGCGCGCTTGACGGAGTCGACGAAGTCGGCGGCGACGAGGGAACGGCCGTCGGACCATTTGGCCTCCGGGCGAAGGTGGAAGGTGTAGACGAGGCCGTCGGCGGAGACGTCCCAGCGGTCGGCGACGCCGGGGACGGGCGCGAGCGTTTGCGGGTCCTCGGAGACGAGGCCCTCGAAGAGGGCGGAGAGGACGTGGATGTCGTTCAGGGACGAGGCGAGGTGGGGATCGAGGTCGGAGAGGTCGGGGCCGATGCCGCGGTGGAGGGTTTGCGTGCGGTTGCCCGCCTGGACGGCGGTCTCGCGCGGGGCGCAGGCGGAGAGCGCGATGAGCGCGAAGGCGGAGAGGAGGACGGAGGCGGCCGTGAGGAGACGAAGAGGGCGCGAAGGGGAAGGCACGGTGGAGGCGAGGTTGGTCGGTGGCCGCGGCGGATGTGGCGCGGGAAATCAGGGAATGGAGGGTGGGGTGGGAGCGCCGACGTCCGCGTCGGCTTTGGGGGCCATGCCGGCGGGGACGCCGGCGCTCCCGGGGACGTTGGTGCTCCCGGATGCGCTGGACCAAGGCCAGGCTTCCGGGGTGGGGCATAGGCCTGCGCTCACCGGGTTTTGATGAATGTAGTCCACCGTCTTACGGTAGTGGCTTTCGTTTCTGATGTAGCGATCCCAGTATTCACGCATCCAGAATCGGCCGACCTCGCGCTGCGGGAGCTGCAGGCCAAGATTGGCGGCGTTACGAAATACCCAGCGCGCGGTGAAGGACTTCCAGCCTTGCACGATCACGACGCAGGGTTGGAGCAGGACGTGGACGTGGTTGGGCATGATGCACCACGCGTGCAGGTGATAGCGCTCGCCGTGAAAATGGAGGAAGGCGTTTTGGACGTAGCGGGCGACCTCGGGATGGCGCAGCGCGCAAGACCCCATGCCGGCGTCCAGCCAACGCTCGATCCTTTGCCGTTTAACCGAATCTCGACGGTCCGCGGGCAAGGTCCGGAGTTCGTCTTCGAGTTCGCGGAGTTTCTCGCGGGGCAAGCTGTCGGCCAGGCGGTAGGTAATGGATTGAAGAAGATGCCGCTCGTCGCGGTGCGGAAGATATCCGCGCGAATACCATGATCGGGCTGCGCCGGGAGAGCCGAGGTTTTCGTCGGTTTTTGGAACAAGGCCAATGCCGGCGGGGACGCCGGCGCTCCCGGGGGTGCTCATGAAACGCTTTTCAGGCGCGGGAGATCAGGGCGACGGCGTGGGCGGCGATGGCGAGGCCGCGGCCGATGTCGTCGGAGCCCTCGTTGGTGGTCGCTTTGACCCCGACACGATCAAGGGGGAGGCCGGCGCTGGCGGCGAGGCGGGCGCGCATTTCCTGGAGGCGCGGGGCGATCTTGGGGCGTTCGGCGATGAGCGAGGAGTCGATGTT
Organism: uncultured Verrucomicrobiota bacterium; assembly: GCA_946481225.1. The sequence continues at coordinate 2,678 of CAMLNJ010000168.1, forward strand.
TTCGATCTCGTAGCCGCGTTCGCGGAGGGCGGCGCAGACCCGCTGGAGGAGGATCTGCGAGTCGATGTTTTTGAAGGCCGGATCCGTATTCGGAAAAAAATGACCGATGTCGGGCAGGGCGGCGGCGCCGAGGAGGGCGTCGCAGATCGCGTGGGTGAGCGCGTCGGCATCGGAGTGGCCGTCGAGGCCGACGGGGCACTCGGTGAAGTGGACGCCGCCGAGGATCATGGGGCGGCCGGCGACGGTGCGGTGGATGTCGTAGCCGTGGCCGATGCGGACGGTGCTCATTCGCGGGCGGGACGTTTGGTTTTGGTCACGGAGGGCACGGAGCTCGGACACAGAGGACACGGAGGGCGGAGGGGGACGGAGGAGGCAGGAGACGGAGCAAACCGTCTGTTTCCGACTCCGTGTTCTCTGTGGGCCGCGCTCCGTGGATCACTCCGCGGACTTTCCTTTGGAAAGCAGATACTCGACGTAGGCGAGGTCGGCGGGGGTGGTGATCTTCGGGTTCGGGTGCGCGTTCTCGAGGAGGGCGACCGGGTGCGAGAGGAGTTCGACGGCGGCGGCGTCGTCGGTGATGCGAAGCTTTTTCTTCGCGACCTTGGCGTAGGCTTCGGCGACGAGTTCGCGGGCGAAGACCTGCGGGGTCTCCATCGCCCAGAGGCGGTCGCGGTCGAGGGTCTTGAGGTGGCCGGTGTCGGAGTGCTTTTTGATGGTGTCGGTCACGCGGTGGGCGAGGACGACGGCGTCTTCCTTGCGGACGATCTTGTGAAGGCCGACGAGCTGCTCGACGCGGATGAGGGGGCGGGCGCAGTCGTGGATGAAGACGTAGGCGATGTCGGCGGGGAGGACGGCGAGGGCGTTTTGCACGGAGTCCTGGCGCTCCTTGCCGCCTATAACGAACTGGGCGGGGGTGGGGGCGTAGGCGGAGAGGGCGATGGATTGCGCCTGGTCGCGCACGACGATGACGTAGTAATCGGCGACGTTGCTCTCGAGGAAGGCGGCGACGCTGTGGGCGAAGACCGGGCGGCCGTCGAGGGGCGCGAGGATCTTGTCGGCGACGGCGCCCTGCATGCGGCGGCCGCTGCCGGCGGCGAGGAGGATGGCGGCGGTGCGGGACATGGATTTATGATCTATAATTGATGATTTATGATTGGGCCAAACCCCGCGGGCGGCGGATCAGGCGCCCGCCAGGTCGGCGAGGATGGCGCGGGCGGCGGCGGCGGGGTCCTTGGCCTTGAGGATGGGGCGGCCGACGACGATGTAGCTGGAGCCGGCGCGGGCGGCCTCGGCGGGCGAGAGGACGCGTTTTTGGTCGTCGCCGCCCGATTCGCCGGCGGGGCGGATGCCAGGGGTGACGAGTTGCACGTCGGCGGGAAGCATGCGGCGGAGGAGCTGCACCTCGAGGGGCGAGCAGACGAGGCCCTTCATGCCGGCGGAGGCGGCGAGGGAGCCGAGGCGCGCGACCTGCATCTCGGGCGTGCCGCCGACGCCGATGTTGGCGAGCTCGGTGCCATCCATCGAGGTGAGGACGGTGACGCCGAGGAGGAGGAGATCGGGGCGGGTGGCTTGCTGGGCCTTGACCGCGGCCTGCATCATCTCGCGGCCGCCGCCGGTGTGGATGGTGAGCATGCCGATGGGCAAGGGGGCGAGGGATTCGACGGCCTTGGCGACGGTGTTGGGGATGTCGTGGAGCTTGAGATCGAGGAAGATGTTAAAGCCTTCGTCGGCGACGGCGCGGACGTAGTCGGGGCCGTAGGCGGTGAACATTTGGAGGCCGATTTTGATCCAGCGGAGTTCGCCGCGGAGCTGGCGCAGGATCGGAGCGGCTTCTTCTCGGGTGGGAACGTCGAGGGCGAGGATAAGATCGCAGGGCATGTCGATGGGGGACGAGTGTCGGCCGGGGAGACGCGGAGCGGAAGCTGATTTTTTCGGCCGGTGAAGGCGCGGAGAAGAGCGCGGATGGGCGAGCGAGGCGGAATTTGGGAGGTTGCCAGCGGGGGCTGCGGGGGCTTGGGCTGCGCGGCGAATGGACTCCGTCACGATTTTCAGTCCGGCAAAAATCAACCTCTCGCTCGCGATCACCGGCCGGCGCGCGGATGGGTTTCACGAGTTGGTGTCGGTCGTGTCGCGTTTGGATTTCGGCGATACGCTGAAGGCGGAGCGCGCGGCGGAGGGCGAGGGAACAACCTTGGTTTGCGGAGCGGAAGGGGTGCCGGTGGACGGGACGAATTTGGTTCTGCGCGCCGCGTCAAAGTTCGCCGAGGCGACGGGGTGGAGGGCCGCGGTGAGATTTACGTTGGAGAAACGCATCCCTGTCGGCGCCGGGCTGGGCGGAGGGAGCAGCAATGCCGTCGCCGCGCTCCGGGCGCTGGAGCGGCTGAGCGGAATCGCGCTCGGCGCGGCGGGGCGGCTCGAAATCGCCGCGGCGCTCGGCTCGGATTGCCCGCTTTTTTGGCATGAGACTCCTGTGGTGATGCGCGGGCGCGGCGAGCGAATCGAGGCGCTCCCAACCGCGGCGGCGGCCCGGTTGAGCGGCAGGCGGGTGCTGGTTTTCAAACCCGATTTCGGGGTGGCGACCGCATGGGCGTATCAGGCGCTCGCGGCGCGGCCGGAGTGGTATGCGGACGCCGCCGCGGAGGAATCGCGGCTCGCCGCATGGCTCGGCGACGGGCGGGCTCGCGCGGAGGACCTGTTGATGAACACCCTTGAGCGGCCCGTTTTCGCCAAGTGGATCGCCCTGCCGACTCTGCTTGCCTGGCTGCGCGAACGCCACGGCCTGACCGCGCGGATGAGCGGGAGCGGAAGCGCCTGTTTTGCGCTTCTCGCTTCGGATGCGAACGAAGCGGAGGCGATTTCGAGCATACGCGAGGCGTGGGGCGCGACCGCCTTCGTGCAAGCCACGACGCTGGCGTGAGTTTCGTTGTCAGTTTGCGGTTTGAAACAGTTTGACCCGCGACGGTGTCGCGGGCGTCATTCGCGCACCCCGGGGCGCGGTCTTTTTGTTCAGCGTCTTGCCGTTTCAAACCCATCCATGTCCGCCGAGGAAACAACGCCACGTTCCGAACTCGTGCTGCAAGGCATCTCCGCCTCGCAGGGCATAGCGTATGGCCAGATTTTCGTGTATCTGCAGAGCGATCTCGAGGTGCCCGAATACCAAGTCGAAAAGGCCAAGTGGACCGCGGAGGTGACCCGTTTCGATCAGGCGCTGCTGGCGACGCGCCAGCAGGTGCAAAAGATCATGTCCGAGGTGGAGAAAAACCTTGGCGAGGAGGAAGCCCGGATCTTCGACGCGCATCTGCTGGTGCTCGAGGACCAGGCGCTGATCGCGGAGACCATCCGGGAATTTGAAAAATCGCGGCTCAACATCGAAGCCTGTTTCGACCGGGTGGCGCAGCGCTACATCGCCGCCTTCGAGGAGATCGACGACGAGTATTTGCGCGAGCGCGGCGGCGATATCCGCGATGTCGCGCAGCGGGTTTTGAGCAACCTGCTTGGCGGCGGCGGAGCGCAGCGGCTCTCGAAGCTCGCCGACAAACGCATTGTGGTGGCGAACGACATTTCGCCTTCGGACGCGGCCGGGCTGGACCGTTCGGCGGCGCTGGGGGTGGTGACTGATTCGGGCAGCAAGACGAGCCACGCCGTCATCGTGGCGCGCTCGATGAAGATCCCCGCCGTGGTCGGGCTGCGCGATCTCACCGCGAAGGTGCAGGCGGGCGACAACATCCTCGTCGACGGCTACGAGGGCCTGGTGATTCTCAACCCGACCGAGAGCACGCTCTTTCGCTACGGGCAGATCCAGCGGCGGAAGCGCACGCTGGAGCAAAAGCTTCTCGACGCGAACCGTCTGCCCGCGGTGACCCTGGACGGGTTTGAGCTGCCGTTGCGCGCCAACATCGAGAAAGTCGAGGAGGCGAACCTGGTGAAGGATTACGCGGCGGACGGCGTCGGCCTGTTCCGCACCGAGTTTCTCTACCTCGCCGCGACCCACATGCCGACGGAGGAGGAGCAATAC
>CAMLNJ010000169.1 GCA_946481225.1 uncultured Verrucomicrobiota bacterium
GCGTGCTGTAGGGGAGAAGTGAATACTCGGCGGTGAGCCAGCCGCCGGGGACGCGTTGCTGCTTCATCCACGTGGGGACATTGTTCTCCACGGTTGCGGCGCAGATGACGCGGGTGTCGCCGAAGGAGACGAGGACGGAGCCGGTGGCGTGGGGCGCGATGCCGGCCTCGAATTTGACCGGGCGAAGCTGGTCGTGGGCGCGGCCGTCGGAGCGAAGGGGGGAGGGCATGGGGGGAGATGAATGACCAATGACCAAGGTCCAATGACCAATGGTCAAACCGGGAGCGAGGTGCGGTGGGCCGGAAGGGGCGAGGGACGCTTATTCGTCCTCGGGAGGGAGGTCGTCGGTGACGGGGAGGACGGGTCCGGACGAGGAGGGACCGGCCACGGGTTTGATGACGCGCTCGGGCTCGGGGGCCATTTGCGCGGCCATGTGGGCGATGAGGCGTTCGTTGAAGGTTTGCGCGGGATCGTGGCCCATGCGGCGCAGGGCTTGGACCATGGAGGCGACCTCGACGAGGCGGGCCATGTCGCGGCCGGGGCGGACGAAGAGCTCGAAATGGGGGAGCTTGAGATCGAGGATCTCGAAGAAGTGTTCCTCGAGGCCGGTGCGCTCCTCGACGACCTCGGGGGTCCATTCGCGGAGGGTGACGACGAGATCGAGACGTTTGTCGAGGCGGACGGAGTGGATGCCGAACATCTCGGCGATGTTGATGATGCCGATGCCGCGGCACTCCATGTAGCCGCGGTTGAGGGGGCGGGAGGAGGCGAGGAGGTCGCGTTCGTCGATGCGTTTCACGACGGTGAGGTCGTCGGCGACGAGGGAGTGGCCGCGCTCGATGAGGGCGAGGGCGCACTCGGATTTGCCGGCGCCGGCCTCGCCGCGGAGCATGACGCCCATGCCGCGGATATCCATGGTGGTGGCGTGGACGGTGGTGGCGGGGGCGAACTCGTTGTCGATGCAGAGGGTCGCGAGGTTGACCCAGTGCATGGTGATCATGGCGGTGCGGAAGATGGGGAGCTTTTTCTCGACCGCGATGGCGAGCATCGAGGGGGTGGGCTGGTAGTTGCGGGTCAGGATGAGGCAGGGGATCTGGCGCTCGACCATCTCGTTGAGGATGCGGCTTTGCTCGGCGGCGGAGAGGGTGCGGAGGTAGGTCATCTCCGCGGCGCCCATGACCTGGATGCGTTTGTTCGCGAAGTATTTGAAGAATCCGGTGAGGGCGAGGGCGGGGCGGTTGATGGAGCCCTCGCGGATGAGGCGATGGAGGCCGTCGGGACCGGTGAGGAGCTCGAGTTTGAGCTTTTCGCGGTAGGTCTCGAAGAAGTGGGAGACGGTGATGCCGTGGATGGCTTTTTGCATTGGGGCGGCGTTGGCGGCTGAGGACGGCGGGACGGAGGCTTTTTTAACCGCGGATTGCACGGATGGACACGGATAGGAAGGCGGAGGCGGAAGCGGTGGGCTGACTGTTTCTATCCGTGATAATCCGTGAGATCCGTGGTCAAAGATTGAAGTCCTCGCCGAGGTAGAACTGGCGGGCTTCGGGATCGTTCACGAGGAAGTCGGCGTCGCCTTGCTTGAAGACGCGGCCCTCGCGGATGAGGTAGGCGCGGTCGACGATCTTGAGGGTCTCGCGGACGTTGTGGTCGGTAATGATGACGCCGATGCCCTTGGCGCGGAGGTCGACGACGATTTTTTGCACCTCGGCGACGGAGATGGGGTCGATGGCGGCGAAGGGTTCGTCGAGGAGGAGGAACTTCGGCTTGGTGACGAGGGCGCGGGCGATTTCGAGGCGGCGGCGCTCGCCGCCGGAGAGGGTGTAGGCTTTCTGGCCGGCGACGTGGGTGAGGTGGAGCTCGGTCAGGTGCTCGTCGACGCGGGCCCGGCGCCCGGCCTTGGGGACGCCGATGGCCTCGACGATGGCGAGGAGGTTTTCGGCGACGGTGAGCTTGCGAAAGGTGGAGGGTTCCTGCGGGAGGTAGCCGAGGCCAAGGCGGGCGCGCTCGTGCATGCGCAGGTGGGTGATGTCGCGGCCGTCGAGGGAGACGGTGCCGCGGGTGGCGGGCACGAGGCCGACGATCATGTAGAAGGTCGTGGTCTTGCCGGCGCCGTTGGGGCCGAGGAAACCGACGATCTCGCCGGCGCGCGCGGTGATGTCGACGCCGTTGACGACGGTGCGCTGGCCGTAGGTCTTGACGAGGCCGGCGGTGGAGATCTCGGCGAGGGCGGTGGCGGTTTCAGACATTGGCCGCAAAAAGGGGGAGAAGGCGCAAAAAAGGAAGGCCGCTGTTCAGCGGGTGGTCGTGGCGGGCTTGGGGAAGGTGACGCCGGGCGCGGGGGGCTGGGGCCGGGCGGGCGTCGCCGGCGCGGGTTTCGCGGCGGGCTTGGGCGAGGCGGTGGCGCCGATGTCCTGGATGGGCGGGGCGGTGATCTTGACGTTGGTGCCGAGGATCTGGCGCTGGCCGCGCAGGAGGATCAGGGGTTCGCCGGCGGCGTTCACGCCGGTGCTGTGGTCGATGACGACGGGGGCGCCGCTGAGCACGACCTTGCCCTCGACGGGGAAAACCTCGGCGCGGGCGGAGGTGGCCTCTCGGTCGCCCTGGACGATGTGGACGTTGCCGATGGCGAGGATGTATTTGAAGCGTTCGACGGTGGGGATCGTGTCGTCCTTTTCGCCGATGCGGTGGGCGATGACGGTGAGCTGGTCGCAGGTGATGCGGAGGTTGGTGCCGGTGAGGATGACGTTTTCCGTGGCGACGGCGGTGGTCTCGGTGTCGGTGGAGGTCATCTCGAGTTTCACGGCGCGGAGCTCGGTGGGCACGACGGGAGCGGGCTCGGCGGCGCGGGCGGCGAGCGGCGCGAGGGCGAGGAGCGCGGGGGCGAGGAGGCTGCGAAGGATCATTTGAGAATGTCGCCGAGGGCGGAGCGGAAGGTGAGGCGGGCGTCGCGCAGGATGACGACCTTGCGGCCGGGGTGGTCGTAGCTCCAGTCGGCGCCGGTCACGGTGAGGTCGGCGCGTTCGAGGCGGACGGTGTCCGGGCCGGTGGCGAGAAGCTTCTGGGGGAAGAAGGTGGCGGAGGGGGCGGTGAGCGTGGCCTCGATCGCCTCGTCGGCCCGGCTGGTGAAAAGCGTGAGCTCCATGTCGAGCAGATCGATGCGCGCGCCGTCCTCGGAGGGTCTGGCCTGCCCGGCTTTCAGCATGACGCGGCGGTAGCCCTCCGGGGTGAAGGTGGGGAGCCGGAAGTTTTTGACCGGCGCGATGGCTTTCACCTCGGGCGCGGCGGCGCGGGCGGAGACGGAGGCGGCCAGCGCGGCGAACAGGGCGAGAAGCGGGAGGCGGGAGCGGCGCACGGCGGAAACGCGGCTTAGAGATGGAAGTCGGCGTGGCCTTGCGAGCGCAGGATATGTTCGCAGATCTCGCGCACGGCGCCGCGGCCGGCGGGGCGGGTGGTGAGGTAGTCGGCGGCGTCGAGCGCGGCGGGCATGGCGGTGGGGACGGTGACGCCGATGCCGACCCATTCGAGGGCGGGGGCGTCGATGTCGTCGTCGCCCATGTAGGCGATCTGGTCGTGGCTGAGCTCGAGCTCGGCGGCGAGTTCCTGGATGGCGTCGAGTTTGTCGGTGCGGCCTTGGACGAGGTGAGGGATCTTGAGTTCGGTGGCGCGCGCGGTGGTGGCGCCGGAGGGGCGCCCGCTGATCCAGGCGGTGGCGACGCCGTGTTTGCCGAGGCGGACGAGGCCCATGCCGTCGAGGATGGAGAACTGCTTGGTCTCGGTGCCGTCCGAGGAGATGTGCACGGTGCCGTCGGTGAGGATGCCGTCGACGTCCATGGCGAATAGTTTGATGGCGGCCCAGCGGGCCTCGGGGATTTGGTGCATGGGGAATGGGTAATTAGAGGGCGGCGTCTCGCACGTCTGTGATCTCGATGATGGTCACTATCTTGTCGGCGTGATCGACGAGGTAGGCGAAGACAAAGCCGTCCGCGAAGATGTGATGATGATCGCGGCCGGCGGGGTCGCGGATGACGTAATCGCTGCGAGTGGCGGGGTAGCGAGCAATGGCTCGTGCGCGGTCGAGCGCGAGACGCTGGCGCCGGCGCGCGAAGGCGGTGATCGCTTCGACGGCGTCGTCGGAGTAACTGAGACCGTAGCCGCGAGGCTCAGGCACGTTGGAGGCGGCGTTCGAGCGTTTCGGCGGAAGTGGCGCGACCGGCCTTTACGGCGTCGGCGATGCGTCCGGCTTTACGGCGCCAGGCCGGGGTCTCGTGGCGGAGGCGGACGAGAAAGGCGGCGAGTTCCTCGCGCTCGCGCTGGTTGAGGCGCTGGACCTGTTGTTTGATTTCGAGGATGCTCATGGAGGGAAGGTGATTTCGGTCGCGGAGGGCGTCAACGACGGCCAGAGCGGCGGCGGAGGCGGTGGCGCAGCCGGGCAAAGAGGATGGAGGCGACATTTTGGCGTGCGTTCAAAAGGCGCCGCAGCGCCCAGGCATATTGCGAGGTCGTCTGGACCTTGGTCGGATAGAGCCAAGAAACATAGGTCCGCTCCTCGGGCTGCTCGTCCGACTGGAGGTAGATGATCCAGTCGTTGCGGGCCGTAGCCAGGAGGTGTTGCAGGCCAGTTACGATGCGAAACAGCGCAGCGGTCGCGGCGTCACTATGGAGAACCAAGGTGAAGGATCGGGCGGCGGTGGATCGGCAGTGAAAGGCGAAGTCCGTGCCTTCGGAAAAATCGGTGGACAGGAATTCCGTGAACCGCCGCTCCATCCAGGCGTGTTCGGAATCGAGCATGCCTTGGTCGGTGTCCTTTTCGGTCACGCCATAGGGATTCAGACCGTCGTAGTGATCGAAAATCTGCTGCTCGACGATTTCGAGTTCGGGGCAGGGAGCCAAACGGGATTCGCAGCCGAACTCGGCGTCCCACGAGGTCAGGTGCTTCCTCAGATTTTTGAGCCCTTTTATTTCGGCGCGTTCGCAGGATATGCGCACATGGTGCAGCAAGGGCAGGCCGCGCAGGGGAGCGAGGTCAAGCCGGGGATCGGCGGTGGCGAGTGTGACGCTGCGGAGCTGGTCTAACGCGGCGAGAGGCGATAAATCGCGAATATCGGATTCCCAAAGACAGAGGTCCAGATGGGTGAGGTTCCGCAGCGTGTGCAGCGGTTCCAATGACAGGCCCGGGGCCTCCGTCTTCACCTGTTCCAGATTGAGCAGGCTTGGATAGCGTTCCAATCCAGCGAGGGTGGAGAGGCCGACGCGTTCCACGACCTTGAGCTTGGGCATGGCAGGAAAACCCTCGAAGGTATCCGCCCTCTCACGGTTGAAAGAGAGCTTTTCCAATGACGGAAGAATCAGCACTCGACGAAGCGGCGCGGCGTGGTTCTCGGAGAGTCCCAGCGACCGCAGGCGCGGGATACGACCCAAGGGCCCGAGATCGGAAACCGGGGTGCCGCAGAGCTCCAATTCCTGAAGGGACGGGCAGGCGGCGAGCGGATCGAGCTTTGCAACCGGATTTTGGATCAACGACAGGCAACGAAGTTTCTGGCTACCCGCCAGCGCGGTCAGATCGCTGATCTCGTTGTTTTGGAGAATCAGCTGCTCGATGTTTGGAAAGAAGCGAAGGGGGGCGAGCGACCGAAGCGGGCGTTTCTTGTCCCGGATGCGTTGGAGGCTGAGCCACGCTCGGGGGTAAATGTCGGTGAAGGTCGGGCGGAGGTGAGCGGGATCGAAAGTCGGTTTGTAGGCGGGCGTTTCGCGGGCGTCATTGCGCTCCTGCCAGTCGTCCCAGTAACTGGAATCGTAGCTCATGCGGGCCTGGTCGATGAGCAGTTCGACCGTATAGACCTCGTCGTCGCTCAGGGCTCCGCTGGTCGCGTAGGAAATGAATGCCTCGATCTGGTCTTCCGTGGGAGGGGCGGACATGGCGGGGCCGGCGTTCAGCCGAGCCAGGCGACGAGTTTTTCGATGAGGCCGTCGCGGGTGGGGCGGTAGGCCTGCTCGAGTTCGGGGGCGAAGGGCACCGGGAGGTCGAGGGCGGCGACGCGGAGGGGCGCGGCCTCAAGGTCGAAGAACTGCTCCTCGACGATGCGGCTGACGAGCTCGGCGCCGAAACCGTGGGTGCGGCGGCCCTCGTGGAGCACGCAGAGGCGGTGGGTGCGGGCGACGCTGGCGCGGATCTCGTCGAGGCGGAGCGGGGCGAGCGCGCGGAGGTCCCAGATTTCGACGGTTTTTTCGTATTCGGTCTCCAGATACTCGGCGGCGGCCTGCGCGATGTGGACCATCTCGCCGTAGGTGACGAGGGTGGCGTGGGCGCCGGGGCGGACGAGGCGGGGTCGCCAGACGCCGCGGTAGTTTTCGTTCCATGCGACGGCGTGTTTGCCGCGGCGGTAGAGGGCCTTGTGCTCGAAGAGGAGGACGGGGTTGTCGTCCTCGTAGGCGGCGAGGAGGGCGTCGAAGGCGTCCTGCGCGGTGCTGGGGTAGAGGGCCTTGAGGCCGGGGTAGGCGAGGAGGGCGGACTCAAGTTCCTGTGAGTGGAAAGAACCGAAGGTGAGGCCGCCGCCGGCGGGGAGGCGAAGGACGAGGGGGACCTTGGCACCGGAGCGGAAGAAGTAGGTGCCGGCGTTGAGGGCGATCTGGGTCATCGCCTCGG
>CAMLNJ010000170.1 GCA_946481225.1 uncultured Verrucomicrobiota bacterium
AACGCCAGCTCGCCCACGAGTTCGGCGAAAGCCCCGTCGACCGCGTCATCTGCGGCGGCCGCCTGCTTCCGCGTTGAGCGCCAAGGGCCTGTTTGCTTCCGCTGTCCCAGTGGACGGCCGGTCCCTCCGCCCGTGGATCGATCTCCAAGCCGCGGGCACAGGGACGTGCCCGCCCACCTTGGGGTGAAAGTCTAAACCCACGGAGCCGTTGGTATTACTGGCAGGTGACGTTGGCGTAGGAACCGCTGCCGCTGACCCACCAGCAGGACGGGGTGTTTTTCACCCAGCCGGATTCGACCTTGGTCTGGGAGCAGTCTTGTATCCAAACTCCCACGTCGTTGCAGGAGCTGGCTTCCAGGCGGTTGACGGTGCCGTTGGCGCTGCCGGTGAGGCTGAAGAAGCCGCGACCGCAACTGGTGGAAACCACGGTGCCGGAGGCGAGGGTGTTGTTGTTGCTGTTGGCGAGGCGGTAGCCGGCGTAGCCGCCGTTGGGCGTGCAGCGGGTGGCGTTCACGTTGGTCACGTTGCCGCCGCTCGTCTGGTTGAAGAGGAGGCCGCAGCCGCCGGAGCGGTCGGTGGCGGTGACGGTGCCGAGGGTGGCGGTGTTGATGCCCATGGTTTCGACGCCGTGGCTGCCGGATTTGGTGCAGTTGGGGCTGCCGCCGTTGAAGTTCGATCCGGAGCCGCCGGCGCAGTTGTCGATGCGCATGAGGATGCCGCCGCCGCCGGAGATCCCGCTGAAGGTTTGTCCGGAGGTCGTTTGGAAATACATGCCATACCAGGGCGATCCGGAGATGACCAGGTTGGTGGCGCCGACGTTGCGGCAATTGCGCGCACGGATAACGCCGCCGTTGTAGTTGCTGGAGATCGTGTAGCCGTTGCCGTTGAAGGTGGTGTCGTTCCAGAGGCCGAGGTTTTTGCCGATGCTGGCGCTGGCCCGGAGGTTGATGACACCGCCGCCCATCCGGGATTGGCAGGCGTCGCTGGCGGCGACCATGTCGGAGCCGGTGTAGACGGTGACGCCGTCGACCTTTCCGGTCCAGGTGGCGCCGGACTTGGTGAGCTCGCCGGTGCCGGCGAAGAGCGAAACGGTGGACGAGAACAAGGCGGCGAGGGCCGCGAGGAGCTGGATCTGACGGGGTATGGAGTTCATCTGGGGTTTTCTTAGGCGCCGCTTGAAGGAGCGATGCTTGGACGGCGTGTCGCACGGCAAACTCAGGGAGAGGTTCGCCAAAAGCATCTGACGGAGAACGAGGCGGCTTCCGTTTTCCGAGACTGGGGTGGGGTGGGGAAATGGCTTTCGCGGCGGGGGAGCCGCGCGCCGACGATCAATCTAGCATTTTCTCCCCCCGAATAACCATCGGATGAACATCCGGGCCCGCTTGGGCTGGGGTGCCGGGTGCGCCGCCGGTGGCCTGGGCAACGCGAGCCTGCGGCCGTCTCCCCGCTCAGTTGGCGCGGAGTTTCAGGACCGCCTCGGTGCGCGTGCGGACGTGAAGTTTCCGGTAGATGGCCTCGACGTGAAAATTGATCGTGCTCGGGCTGAGGCCGAGCTCGGCGGCGACCTCTTTGTAGAGCAGGCCGCGGGCGAGGTTTTCGAGCACTTCGCGTTCGCGCGAGGTGAGCGACTCGAGCTCGTTGTTGGATTGGGGCGAGCGATGAAAATGGGCCACGACGAGGCGCGCGACGTGGGTGGACATGGGCGCGCCGCCGGAGGCGACCTCCTTGATGGCGCGAACGATCTCGGCGGGACGCGAGCGCTTGAGGAGGTAGCCGTTTGCGCCGGCCCGGAGGGCGTTGAAGATGAGCTCGCTGTTGTCGTAGGTGGTGAGGATGAGCACGTGCAGCCCCGGGTGCGCGGCCTTGAGCGCGGCGGTGCAATCGATGCCGCTGCGACCGGGCAGCTCGATGTCCACGACCAAGACGTCGGGGGAAACGCGCGGGACCTCGCGCTCGGCCTCCTCGGCGGAGCCGTAGGCGCCGACGCTCTCGAGCCCGGGCTCGCGGGCGATGATGCGCACGAGGCTCTCGCGGGTGAGGGCGTCATCCTCCACCAAGGCGACGCGCAGGGGTTTCTTCGTCATGGGGCGAGGGGATCGATACGCGGCCACGGAACGCTGAGCAAGAGACGGGTTCCGTCGGCGCCGCTTTCGATCCGGGCCTCGCCGCCCAAGGCGCCGGCGCGCTCGCGCAGGTGGCGCAGGCCGTTGCCCGAGTCCGAGGCCGCGACGGGATCGAAACCATGGCCGTTGTCGGTGATGACGAGCGCGAGCCGATCGGGAGAAAGGGTGACGCCGAGGCGGAGTTCGGAGGCGCCGGAATACTTCACGGCGTTGTTGAGCACTTCCTTTACGATCAGGAGCACGTGGTGGCGGAAGTCGGGAGTGAGCGGGCGGGCGGGGACGTCGATGGGAAAGTCGACGCGATGGCGGATCTCAGTGGGTTTAAGAAAATCCTCCGTGTAGCGCACGAGGTAGTGGAGCAGGCTGTCGAGCGTGTCGTGGCGCGGATCGGCGGCCCAGACGACGGCATCGAGGCCATCGACCGCCTGGCGCGCGGCCTCGGCGAGCTGGGCGACACAGTCGGGCGAAGAGGGCGCGAAGTCGGCGAGCAGGGAAATCTGGGTGAGATTGGCGCCGACCTGATCGTGGAGATCGCGCGCGAGGCGGGCGCGTTCCTGTTCGACGGCGTGGCGTTGCTCGAGGGCGCGCATGCGGGCCTGAAAGCGGCGGCGCACGAGATGACGAACGCCGATGGCGAGCGCGGCGGCGGCGGCGAGCGCGGCGGCGAGGCGGAACCAATGCGTCTCCCACCAGGCGGGGCGCACGGAGAAAGCGAGCGAGGCCGGGCCGGGCAACCACGGGCCGTCGCCGTCCGCGGCTTGGACCTCGAAGCGGTAGGCGCCGGGCGGCAGGCGCGTGAACACGGCAGTGCGCTGGGTCTCGGCTTGAATCCAGTCCGCGTCCGATTCGCGCAGACGGTAGCGAAACCGCACGCGCTCGGGAGTGGAAAGGAGCGGAAGCGTGTAGCGGATCTCGAGCGCGCCGGCTTGCGGCGGAAGAGCGAGGGGAGCGGCCTCGTCAAGGACGAGGGGCCGGCCGCCGAGGGAAACACGCTCGATGCGAACGCGGACGCCGGACGAGTGGGCCGGACGAGGCGGCAAGGGCGGACCTATCTCCAGGACGCCGCGGGTGGTGGCGAACCAGAGGTGAGCGTCGCGCGTGCGAGCCACGCTGTTTTGGTATCCGTTGACAAAGACCGCGGCCGGCACGCCCTCGGCCCGATCCGGGTCCAAGAACGGAATCGGACGGGCAGGTTGTTCAAGGGCGGCGAGGAGGTCGGCATGGGCGATGCCCAGCAGGCCTTGATCGCCGGTGCCGATCCAAATTTCGCCGTCGGCGCCGAAGGCGAAGGAACGGATGTCGCCGAGAGGAAGCCCCGCCCCGGCCGGAACCATGCGAGCGGAGCCGTCTTTCCAGCGAAAGAGGCCGGCCCGGCGAACGCCTATCCACAGCGCGCCATCCGCTTCTGGAACGATGAACTGTATGTTGTTACCTGATACAATGTCCGGAAGGGGGACATCGATAAATCCAGAGGCGTCGGCGGAACGGAAAAGGCGGCCGGCCTCGGTGCCGGCCCAGATCTGGCCGTCGGCGGATTGGGCCAGGGCGCGCACGGAAAGGAGGCCTGCGTCGGTGGGGATGAACGCGCAAGCGCCGGTGGCGGCGGAGCGGCGGATGAGGGCCCCCTCGTGAGTTGCCAGCCAAAGATCGCCGGCGCGATCCACGAGCAGGCTGGAGATAGAACGCTGCGGGAGGTCGGAGAAGAAGCCCCCGTCGCGCCAGCCGAGCAGGCCGGTGCTGGTGCCGATCCACACCCCGCCGGCGGGGTCGGGGCAGAGCGCGGTGGTGATACCGTTGATTAGGCCTGAGCCCCAGCCCGGGAGGCGCGAGAAAGTGTGATTCTCCGAGGTGACGGCGCGCACGGGCGGATAACGGAAGGGGGCGAGCCAGAGGCGATGGCTCGCGTCGGCGGCGACCGAGACCACGTGATCGTTGCGCGCGTCGGCGCCGGCCTGGTGAAGCGCGAAACGGCTTCGGCGAATCCGCTCGAGGCCCCCGCCGCGGGTGCCGGCCCAGAGATTGCCCTCCCGATCCTCGGTGACGAAGACGACGTCGTTGTGGGCGGTCGGGACGCGGGTGAAGCGCCCGTCGCGCCAGCGGACGAGGCCCACGCCGGTGGTGGCCAGCCAGAGGTCGCCCGAAGCGTCCTCGTGCATCTGGTTGACCGCGCGCGGTCCTTCGATGGGAGCGATGTCGGCCACGCGGACGCGCGATCCGGTTTCGTGGTATTTCTCCAATACATCATAGCGGGTCACCCACATGCCGCCGTCGCGGGCGGGGGCGATCTGGTGGGCTTGCCAGCTGGGGCCGGGGGCGGCGAGGCGTGGCTGGTCGCCCTCGAACCAGCCGACGGCGCGCTCGTTGGCGAACCAGATCCGGCCGTTGGCGGCGGCGCGCACCATCGGGACGCCGCTGGCGACGATGCCCTCTTTTTCCCCGAACCGCGCGAGAACGCCCTGCTTCCATCGGAACACGGCCGACGAAGCGTGGCAGGTGAACCAGGGCGCGCCCTCGCCGTCTTCGGCAAAGGACCGCAGACCTTCGCGCAAATCGGCGTGATCAATGCCGGAAACAGCGATTTCGAAACCTCCCGTCGAGAGGCGGGCAAGGCCGACGTCGCGCACGCCCACCCAGATGGCGCCGTCCTTGGCGGCGAAAACTCCGCCGACGAAAGCCGCGCTCGCGGGCCAGGCGGGATCGGGCGGGACGGCGGTGAAGTGGATGCCGTCGAATCGCATGAGGCCCTTGGCGGTGGTGATCCAGAGATAGCCGCCCGGGCCTTGCGCGGCCCCGCGGACGTCGTTGTCGGCCAGGCCTTGGTCGGTTTCCCAGGTGCGGACCAGGCAGCCGCGCGCCGTAGGCAGCCCGGCCGCGCCGGAAGATTCGGCCCGGGTCAGTGGAAGCGCGCCGAGCAGAAGCACGACGGCGAGAATGCGGACCGGGGACACGGCGGAACGGTGGAGCGAACGTATCCGCGGCGCAAATTCACCTTTTGCGCGCGGAGGAAGTAACGTTGGGCGCGCGTGAAAAGAAAACCAGACCCCGCGAGGAGTCTGGTCGAGGGAGCCTGCTCCCAACCCCAAAAATGTTGAGCGACGCCTATTTCACTTCGCGGCGCGGCGGCGGAGGACGACGCAGCCGAGGGCCGCGAGGCCGCCGAACGTAGCGAAGGCGGAGGGCTCGGGAACGGCGGAGGCGGTGCCCGTGACAAGGTAGTTGTCGAAGTTCACGGTGCCGTTGCCGGCATGCACGCCGAGGACGCCCACGCCGGTGATGGTGCCGGACAGATCGGCGCCCGCGGTCGAGCCGATGCTGGCGGGGCTGTTGTTGGCGCCGGTGCCGGAGACGGTGAGGGTCTGCCAGTTGGCCGCGGCCGGGTCGAAGGCGAGCGACTTGGTCGTGAAGGCGGCGGTGGGATTGCCGAGGAACGTGGTGGAGGCATACCACGAGCCGTTATCGACCTGGACGATGAAACGCGCGTTGGCGGTGGCCGCGCCGAAGCCGGAGCTGATGTCGACGGAGAAGGTGAGGCCGGTGAACGCGTCGATGGCGAAGGCGGTGAAACCACCGCTCATCGACGAAGTGGTGTAGAACGCCTCGCTGGCCGTCGCGTTGGCGTAGGAGAAGACAGCGTTGTTGCCGCCGCCCGCGGCATAGAGGCGGGTGTTTGCCGTGCCGATGATATCGTTTGCCCAACCGACGGTGGAGAGGGCGGTGTTGGCGCCGACGCCGACGCCGAAGTCTTCGGCGAAGATCGTGGCGGCGTGAGTCGAGGTTGCAAACAAGGCCAAAAGCCCGAGGGCTGCTGCGGAGAGAGGGCGGGGGCGAGGGTTCATGCGGAAGCGGGAGATTGGGACGGGGTGGCGGACTTCGTGATGGCGGAGCACACTCTAGCAATTTGGGCCGGTGGTCCGCCACTGGATGAACATCCGGTTTTGCGCGGCCACGTGTGGAGCCGGGAAACTTGGGGCGTTTGGATTGTGCTGGAGGGCGGGTGCCTTACGGTTGGGCATGCCCCGCCGTTATCTTCTGGCGCTCGACCAAGGCACGACTTCCTCGCGCGCCATCGTTTTCGATCTCGCCGGTCATCCGGTCGCCGTCGCGCAGCGCGAGTTTCCGCAGCATTATCCGCAACCCGGCTGGGTGGAGCACGAGCCTGAGGACATCTGGGCCACCCAGCGCGAATGCGCGGCCGAGGCGCTGGTGCGCGCCGGAGTGGGTTCCGTGGATCTGGCGGGTGTCGGCATAGCGAACCAGCGCGAGACCACCCTGCTCTGGGACCGGCGAAGCGGGCGGCCTGTCCACCGTGCGATCGTGTGGCAGGATCGCCGGACCGCGGACGAGTGCGCGCGCTTGAAAGCCGCGGGATTGGAGCCGCTGGTCGTGGAGAAAACCGGACTGCGGCTCGACCCGTATTTTTCGGCAACGAAACTCGCCTGGCTGCTGGACAACGCGCCCGGAGCGCGAGCGGCCGCGGAGCGCGGGGAGCTGGCCTTCGGCACCGTGGAC
>CAMLNJ010000171.1 GCA_946481225.1 uncultured Verrucomicrobiota bacterium
TACGAGGGCGCGAGCGGCGCCGCGAAGATCAAGCGCATCCTCGACACCTACCGTTCCGCGCCGCCGAAGGCGTTCGGCGACGTGGGCGTGACGAAGTTCGAGGATTTCGGCCGCCAGGACATCCGGGACAGCGACGGCGAGCTCGTGCCGAAGCAGGACCTCTATCTCGTGACGCTCGCCAACGGCTACACCTTCGCCGCGCGCGGATCGGGCACGGAGCCGAAGATGAAATTCTACGTTTTCGCCAAGGCCCCGGTGAAGAACGCCGCGGATCTCCCCGCCGTGAAGGCGGCGGTGAAGACCGAGCTCGATCGGGTGAAGGCGTTGATCGAGGCCGACGCGCAAAAACGCGCCGAAGGCTGATCGTCAGCCGGCGGCGCCGCCGGATGGCGCCGCCCGGCTATTTCCGCCGCACGCGCGAATCCGCCGGCTTGCGCAGCTTATTCGGGTAGTCGGCGATCGCGTGCAGGCCGCGGCTCTCCTTGCGCTGGAGCGCGCAGGCGACGATCAGCTCGGCGACCTGGATCAGGTTGCGCAGCTCGAGCAGGCGCGGCTCGACGGAGAAGTTCCAGTAGTAGTCGTGGGTTTCGCGGGCGAGCGTGGCGATGCGCGTGCGGGCGCGCTCGAGGCGCTTCGTCGTGCGCATGATGCTCACGTAGTCCCACATCGTGCGGCGCAGCTCGTCCCAGTTGTGCGTGATGACGACTCGCTCGTCCTCGTCGCCGCCGCCCAGATCGCGCCAGGGCGGGATCGCCGGCAGAGGCGCATCCAGCTTTTCGATACGCTTCAGGTAGGCCTCGACCGAGGCCGCGCCGCGGTGGGCCATGACGACGGCCTCCAGCAGCGAATTCGACGCGAGGCGGTTCGCGCCGTGCAGGCCGGTGCAGGCGACCTCGCCGCAGGCGTAGAGGCCGGGCAGCGTCGTCTCGGCCGAGAGGGTGGTGGCGACGCCGCCGCAGGTGTAGTGCGCGGCGGGCACGACCGGGATCATCTGCCTGGCGATGTCGATGCCCTCCTCGGCGCAGGCCTTGTAGATGAGCGGGAAGCGGGAGCGCAGGAAGGCGGTGTTGCGGTGCGTGATGTCGAGCCAGACGTGCGGCGCGCCGGTGCGCTTCATCTCGGCGTCGATCGCGCGGGCCACGATGTCGCGCGGCGCGAGGTCGGCGAGCTTGTGGTAGCGCGTCATGAAGGCCTCGCCCTCGACGTTGCGCAGGATGGCGCCCTCGCCGCGCACCGCTTCGCTGATGAGGAAGCGTTTGCCCGACACCGAGTAGAGGGCGGTGGGATGAAACTGGATGAACTCCATGTTCCGCACCTCGACGCCGGCGCGGTAGGCCATGGCGATGCCGTCGCCGGTGGCGATGTCGGGGTTGGTCGTGTAGAGGTAGACCTGGCCCGCTCCGCCGCTGCTCAGCATGACGACGGGAGCGTGAAACTCCACGACGCGGCCGTCATGCACGTCGAGCGCGTAGACGCCGGCAACGCGGTCGGGGGCGATGGCCCGCGAGGCGGCGGCTTTTTTGCCGCGGCGGGTCTTGGCGATCTTGCCGGTGGTGACGAAGTCGATGGCGAAGAAATGCTCGAAGAGGGCGATGCGCGGCTCGCGCGCGATGGCGCGGGTGAGCGACTCTTCGATCGCCTTCCCGGTCATGTCCTTCACGTGGAGGATGCGACGCTCGCTGTGGCCTCCTTCGCGGCCGAGGTCGTAGCCGCCCTCGTCGTCGCGCGAAAACTTGAGCCCGAGATCGATCAGCTCCTGCACGCGCGCGGGGCCGTCGCTGACGATTTGTTTCACGACCTTGCGGTCGCAGAGCCCGTCGCCGGCGACGAGGGTATCGGCGACATGTTTGGCGAAATCGTCGGTCTGGGCGGTGACGACCGCGATGCCGCCCTGCGCGTAGTTCGTGTTGGAGTCGGCTTTGTTTTTCTTCGTGAGGATCGCGACGGAGCGGCCCTGGCGGGCGACCTTGAGCGCGAAGCTGAGTCCGGCGATGCCGGAGCCGATCACGAGAACGTCGTAGCGGCGCGCGGCGGGGAGGACGGCGACGGTCGATTCGGGGGCGCCGGAAGGCGCGGCGGGGGCGGGGACTGCGCTCACAGGACGATGTTGTCGATCAGGCGGACTTCGTCGACCCAGGTGGCGATGGCGATGAGGGAGCGGCCGGTCTCGACTTCCTTCATCGGCTCCATGGTGAAGCGGTCGACGAGGGAAACGTAGATCACGCGGATGCGGCGCTGCTGGCTGAGGATGTGCGTGGCCTCGGCGATGAGGCGGTCGGAGCGGCGTTCGCCGGCGGCGACCATCTCGCGTGCCTTGAAGAGGGCGCGGCTGATCGCGAGCGCCTCCGTGCGCTGCGTGTTGCTGAGGTAGCGGTTGCGCGAGCTCATCGCGAGGCCGTCCGGCTCGCGCTGCGTGGGCGCGACGACCACATCGACGGTGAAGTTGAGGTCCGTGACCATCTTCTGGATCACGGCGACCTGCTGGGCGTCTTTTTGGCCGAAGACGGCGAGGTCGGGTCGGCAGATGTTGAACAACTTCGCGACGACCGTGGTCACACCGCGGAAGTGGGTGGGGCGGGAGACGCCCTCGAGTGGCTTGGCCACGCGCTCCTCGGTGATGAAGGTCGAGTAGTTCTTGGGATACACGTCCTCGTGAGGCGGGGCGAAAACGTAGTCGGCGCCGGCGGATTCGCATTTGGCGACATCGGCCTCCAGCTCGCGGGGGTATTTGTTAAAATCCTCGCTCGGGGCGAATTGGGTGGGGTTTACAAAAACGGAGACGACGACTTTGTCCGCGCGTTCGGCCGCGATGCGCACGAGGCTGAGGTGGCCTTCGTGGAGCGCGCCCATGGTGGGCACGAGCCCGATGATCTGGCCCTTGGAGCGAAGCTCGTGGGCGAGAGTCTGCATCTCGGTGACGGAGGTGATGATTTGCATGCGGAGGGACGGGGTCGCGCGGGGAGACGCCGGGCTTGAACAAAGGCGGCGCGGGCCTCTTGTTCAAGCGTTTCACCCAACGCTTACCGCCTCCCACGCCATGATTCGCATCAACGAGAATTACCTGAAGCTCAAGGCCAGCTACCTCTTTTCCGACATCGCCAAGCGCGTCGGCGCCTACACCGCCGCCAATCCCGACAAGCCCGTCATCCGCCTCGGCATCGGCGACGTCACCGAGCCCCTGCCTCAGGTCTGCATCGACGCGCTGAAGAGCGGCGCCGAGGAGCTCGCGAACCGCGCGACCTTCAAGGGCTACGGCCCCGAGCAGGGCTACGCCTTCCTCCGCGAGGCCATCGCGGCCAACGACTACGCCGCCCGCGGCTGCCCCATCGCCGCCGACGAGATCTTCGTCTCCGACGGTTCCAAGTGCGACTGCGGCAACATCCAGGAGATCTTCGCCACCGAGGGCCTCCAGCTCGCCATCCCGGACCCCGTGTATCCGGTCTATGTCGACACTAACGTGATGGCCGGCCGCACCGGGGAAAACCTCGATGGACGTTACCAGGGCATCACCTACCTCGAATGCACGCCGGCCAACGGCTACGTGCCCGCCATCCCGTCCTCCGCGAGCGATCTGATCTACCTCTGCTTCCCCAACAACCCCACCGGCGCCGTCGCCACCAAGGAGCAGCTCGCCGCCTGGGTCGCCTACGCGAAGCAGCATAAGGCCATCATCCTTTTCGACAGCGCCTACGAGGCCTATATCCGCGATCCGAAGATCCCGCACTCCATCTACGAGATCCCCGGCGCCGACGAGGTCGCGATCGAGTTCCGCAGCTTCTCCAAGACCGCCGGCTTCACCGGCACGCGCTGCGCCTACACCGTAGTGCCCAAGAAATTACAGGCTTTCGACAAGGCCGGCAACGCCCACGGCGTGCACGCGCTTTGGAACCGCCGCCACACGACCAAGTTCAACGGCGTGTCCTACCCCGTGCAGAAGGCCGCCGCATCCATCTACACCGAGGCCGGCAAGGCGCAGGTGAAGGCGATGACCGACTTCTACCTCGGCAACGCCGCCCTCATCCGCGACGCCGTCACGAAGCTCGGCTTCAAGTGCGTCGGCGGGGACAACGCGCCCTACATCTGGATCAACACCGGCACCGATTCGTGGGCTTTCTTCGACAAGCTCCTCAACGAGGCCCAGGTCGTTTGCACGCCCGGCGCCGGCTTCGGCAAGTGCGGCGAGGGTCACGTGCGCATCAGCGCCTTCAACTCGCGCGAGAACGTCGAGAAGGCGCTCGCCCGCATCGCCGCCGCGCTGAAGTAGGCGGCCGCGCCTTGGGCGTCGTCGCGAAAGAAAAGGGCCGCCCGAACGGGCGGCCCTTTTCTTTTGTGGAGCATCCGGATCTCAGGCTGGCAGCGTGAGCGAGAAAGGGCGCTCGGCCAAGGCGACCAAGGCGGAGGCGGACCGGAGGTCCGTGCCGCCGAGGGCAACGCCGGCCCAGCGCTCTTTCTCGTTTCACTCGTAGAGCGCCAGCGATGCTCCGGTTTATTTACAAGACACAGCCTAGGAATCCGAACGCAGCTCGGGGAATTCGGTCGGATCCAGCGTGAAGACCCGGCCGTCGCGGATCGCGGTTTTCGCGCCCTCTTCAGCCCGGCGGATAGCCAGCAAGCCCAGCGTGTGCAGAAGCAGATCGAAGCTGAAACGCTCCTTCGCCGCCAGCGACTCCTGGGCATGCGTCGTGTAGAGATGCACCCACGGCGTCGCGAGGTTCATGAACCCCGCGGACCCGCACACGATGGTTTCCGGCGCGGCCGCGGTGTAGCGCAGATAACGGTTGAGCAGCCAGCGCCAGGCGACCGGGGCGGTGGCCAGAGTGGCGCATGCGATGCCGTTGCAAAGGCGGGTGCCGGGGCGGATCTGTCCGTCGCCGAGCGGGGCGGAGGCGTCGATCGCGAAGTAGGCGTTGCCTTCGTTCGCGGTGCGAAAATCCGCCTGCACGCGGAAATAGGAGCCGGTCACGACGACCGTCGACTGGTTGCGCGAGCTCTCCGCGGCGGCTTGCTCCACCGGGTGTTGGGGCGGCAGCTCGGGCCCGGGCAGAACCACGGCCTCCCAGCCGCGGCGCAACTCTCTGAACGGGACCCCGGGGCGAAACGAAATACTCATGGCAAAAGGGGGCTTGGGGAAACTGCGAGCATGGGGGCGATTTCTAAGGTGGGGAGCGAGCCTGCTCCCGTTCGTAGTTTCCGGAGGTTTGCGATTACCTACGCGCCTTTCCCCTACCCGAGGCGCCTGTGGACGCTTCTTGAAATTAGCCCTTGAACTCCCGCAACCAGCTGCGGATTGTGCCCGTCCGCCACCCGCAAGGGCCGGCAAATCGGGGTGTAGCTTAGCCTGGTAGAGCGCTACGTTCGGGACGTAGAGGCCGAGAGTTCGAATCTCTCCACCCCGACCATTTTCCTCCGCAGGAGGGACTGGTCATCGTCGCGCCGGCAGCAATGCGCTCGGAGGCACCCCGTGGACCGCGCGGAACGAACGCGAAAAGTGATAGGGATCCTCCATCCCGACCCGCGCCGCGGCGTCCTGCACCCGGCCTCCGCGCTCCAAAAGGAAAGCCGCCGCCAACGCCATTTTTCTCCGTCTCAGGTATTGGTGCGGGCTGACGCCGAGGAAGCGCCGGAAAAGGCGGCAGACGCTTGATCCGTCGATCCGGGCCGTCGCCGCGATTTCGCCCAGGCTGCTCCACTCCGCGGCGTGCTGATCGATCAAGGCCCTGCACCGCTCGAAATTTTCCCGCGCCCCGTCCGCCGCGCCGGCGAGGCGCCCGCGGGTCGCGTGAACCGGCTCCTCGCCGATCTTGAGCAACAGCACCTCCGCGAGCCGCGCGCAGATCGCCGGCGCGGCCGGCCCGTGCCGGCGCCCCTCGCGGGTGATGTCCTCCGCCAGTTCGCGCAATTCGCCCAGGGCGGCCACGCGACGCGCCCGCCCGTGCAGCAGGCCCGCCTTCGTCAGGGCGCGCGTCGCTCCCGCGCCCGCCAGCGCGAAGAAGAACTTCTCCAGCGGCTCGTCCGTTTCCGTGTCGATGCGACACGCGGTGCCCTTGCCGCTGGCGAAGCAGGTGCCGGCTTCGAGGCGGTGCTCGCTGCCGTCGAGGGAAACGCGTCCGCGTCCGCCGACCACCAGCTCGATCACGACGTAGGGGTAGGCGTCGCGCGCCACGCGGTAGTCCGGCCGGCAGCGTTCCCAGCCTCCGAGGGCGACACCGATCCGCTCCCGCCAGGGGCCGGCCAATTGCAGGAAGAAAGTCCGGCTTTCCGCCACCTGCGTCGCCAGCAGGGACGGTTCCTCGTGCGGGTCGATATTCTCCATGCCATGGTCGCTAACATCCATTCACGGGCTCGTCCATAACGGTTAAATTAGCTGGTCGATTATAGACAAATACAACCCCCGTCGCCCGTCGCGCGCCTATTCCCGCCATGCCCGTGAAAAAACTCCCTAAGAAGTCCGTCTATCTCGTCGCCAACGGCGACCTCCGCCAATCGGCGAACGAAAAGTGCTGGCCCGCCCAGGCCGCGATGGAGAAGCAGCTCGCCGAGGTCGTCGCCTCCTTCGGCTACAAGATCGTCCGCGCCCACCCCTACAAGAAGGACGTGAAGCACGGCTTCATCGGCTCGCAGAAGGAGGGCAT
>CAMLNJ010000172.1 GCA_946481225.1 uncultured Verrucomicrobiota bacterium
TCGACATCGGCCGCTCCCAAGGTTTCGAGGGCGGCTTTGGGCCATGGCAAGGAATGAAGGCGGAGGAAGTTGGCCTTGATCTCTCCACCCTCATTTTTGAAGGGCTGGAATTCGTCTTGAACGACCAAGGTGACGGCGCTTCGGGCGGTGCGAATCGCACGGAGCAGATCCGGAACGCCATGTCCGTAGTGGCGCAGCAAATTCAACACGTCGCCTTTGTTACCGAGGTTGCGCCCGTGCTTCATCGCGTCCGTCCACTCGGCGCTATGCACGAGCAGAGCACGAAGGGTTTCGGGCCACGCGTCCGGGTATTCACACTGGAGGAGCGCAGCCAGTCGGGCGGCCTGGGCCGACGCGGCGCTGGTGCCGTCGGCAGTGGTGAGCATGGCTTGGGCGAAATTAGCGTTGGTAGTAAGCAACTCCAGGTCGGCGTGTTTCCAGAGTTTATTACCTTCAGTAAAGCGGTTTCCCCCTTCGAGCACGATGTCGGGCTTGATCGGCCAATCCGGTTGCCACGCCACTGAGGTGCTCGCCATGGGGCTTAATCCACCGCGCGGGGCGCGAATGGGCTTCGCCGAGTGTGTAGGTGAACGGATAAGGTCCTTCTCGGTGCAGGCACCAACGGTGACTGCGTTCCATGCTTGGGCGGGGTCGTGAATGGGCCATTCAGCGTTGATCGCCGGGTAGCGGTCAGCGTGTTCGCAAAAATAGTTGCCGGCGCTGATAAAGATGAGACGGGGAATGGCGGGGTCTTCGCCAGAGGCGGCGCAGAGAAGATCGGTGGCGGCGGACCACGACGTTGGCTCGCCGAAGTTAACGCTTACATGGTCGGTGATCTGTTGGGCGAACACCCGGCGGCGGTGCGGCGCGGCCTGCTCCACGGCGTAGACGGTGTAGCGACTAATATTGCCCCACTGATCTTCGGGCTGTGGGTCGGCATCGTTGAGAATTTTTCCCGATTCCAGCCAATGTGTGGCGTGGATGGTCGTCGTGGCGAGCAGGGTGGGCGTGAGGTCGCCGTAGGCTGCAAGCCCACCCATTTGCGTGCCGTGGCCTTTGCCCTGTTCGTGGCGGTCATCGGTTCCCCAGGCAGGCGAGTAGGAGTGAAGGCCGTTCGGTGCGGTAACGGGGGCAAGTAGCGGGTGTCCGTGATTCAAGCCGGTGTCCAGCAAGCACACGGCAGGAGCATCGGGTGGTGGAGACTCCAGATTATCGGCTGTGGCATGGGTGTAGGCGCTCTGCTCGATCGGCTCCATGTCGTCGAATTCAGCGGCACCGACGGCGGGCGCGCGCAGTTCGCTCAGGCAATCGAGCAAGGCAACGCAACCTTCCAATTTCTCCCGAGTGCCTTGGAGCAAGTGAACGGTGGTTTCAGGTAAATTCAGCGGACGGCCTACCAAGCGGAGACCAGCCGTGGCGGCGGCATCCCGAAAACGTCTGAAGCAGGCAGCGCGCTCTTCCTCGGATTCTCCAGCGAGCACCCAAGCTTCCCACGTGTAGGGAACACCTGGAGAAGGAAGGGGTGTGCCGCGCGAGGTCCAGAAAGCCTCAAAGGCGGCGCGGCGGATACTGCCAATCGATGCGACCAGCGGCTCGTTCCGAGGCGTGGCGCTGCCGGGTTTCGTGAGCTTGTCACGGTAGTCAGCGATCAGCTTCTCAAATACCGCGAGCTTACCGAAGGGGACTCGGACGGTGGCGAACTCTTCTTCGCGAATTTCGCCGTTGGGCTGGGGAACGGGCAACGAACGGATGTTGAGCAGCTTGATGTCGTGCTGGCGACGCGCCAGTTTCTCGGCCGCGATTGGGAGCGGTGATTCGGCTGCGAACTCGACGACGATGCCGTGCTCGGTGGAAAGGCCGCGGGCGCTGCGTTGCTGTCGCTCTGCAACCTCATGCTGCTGGATCGCGGAAATCTCGCGGAGGAGCTTGGCCGCGTGGGCGGCACGATCACGCGACGGGAAGGAAGGGCCGCTGCCGCCACCCGCAGGAGGGTTGGTAAAAGGGATGTTGCTGGCGCGCCCGGTGATAAAGAGGTGTCGGAGGTTTCGGTCGTGGGCTCCAGGCATAGTTTAGTGGGAGGGGCGGTGGAGAAAGGTGCGGCGCTCGTCGAGCGCGTGGAGTAGATCGGCTGTCTTGAGTTCGCACCCACCGTTGAGGAGCAGTGTTTTCACGGCTTCATCGCAGGCTCGCACGACCTCGGCGTAGCTAAGGCCCTCGGCGGCACCTGCGGCTTTTTCGGCGGATACCTTGATTTTGCCGGAGACCTGGGCGAGGCGGCGGCGAATGGTCTCGGTGAGCAAGGCTTGATCTGGGAGAGCGTAGGCCAACAAGTCGTCGAATCGCCGGAAGAGCGCTTGGTCGAGGGAGTGACCGTGGTTGGTGGCGGCGACGACCAAGCTGGACCCTTGGTAGTTCTCCAAGAGCATGAGGAAGCTGTTGAGCACCCGACGCATCTCGCCGACGTCAGAAGCGCTACCGCGCTCCGTGCCGATGGAATCGAACTCGTCGAAAAGATACACGGCGCGAACCCGCTCCATAGAGTCGAAGATGAGACGAAGCTTCGCGGCCGTCTCACCGAGAAACTTGGTCATCAACGCATCTAGCCGGACGATGAAGAGTGGGAGCCCCAACTCTCCGGCCAGGGCGTGGGCGGTCATGGTTTTGCCGCAACCTGGCGGGCCGGAAAGAAGAAGGCGTTGGCGTGGACGGAGGTTATGGCCACGAAGTAAGGCCATCTGGCGATGTTCGCTGACGATACGCTCCATGCGTTTTTGCAGAGGAGCCGGCAAAACCATGTCGCCTAGCTTGGTCTGGGGGTGAAAGACGGCAAAAAGTTCGGAGAGCTCGCCACGAGCGGCGGCAAAGGGAATGGGCTCGCCGACGGATTGTTGAGGCACCAAGCGGGCTTTTGCCTTTTCGATCATACGGCGAAGTTCGGCCGAGAACTCGGCGTGACCTTTACGGGCTTCACCGGCGGCAACCTGCATGGCCACGGACATAAAGCGTCCATCGTCACCTTCGCAGTGACTTTGAACGAGCGCACGAATCTGTTCGGCAGAGGCCATGGGTTAATCGGCTAGTGGGTTCACTGAGCGTTACGCTGAAAAGCAGATGCGCGAAAGTTAAGTTGTCCCATACTACAAATAAAAACGGACTGGGTTACCAGATCAGAGGATTGCTCGGGCTTTTGGGTCACGCTGCCGACCGCGATGTGGACCTGGCGGCCGACGAAGGCGAAGCCGGTGCCGAGGGCGACGAGGAACTTTTGGACGTGGTCGATGAGGCCTTGCTCGAGGTCGCGTTCGCGGGCGGCGGGGCCGAGGGTTAGGAAATCGAAGACGTAGGGATCTTTGAGCGTCTGTTGCGCGAGGTCGGACTGGAGGGGCGGCAGGGTGGCGGCGAAGTTGGTGACGGCGCGGCCGGCGCGGGCGTGGGCGCGTTGCTCGATCTGCACGGTGAGCACGGAGCGGCTCCAGCCGTGCTCGACGGCGGCCTGCATATACCAGAGGCGGTCGGGGAGGTTTTTGACCTTCTCGAGGAGGATGACGTGGTGGAACCAAGGTAATTTTGCCGCAGCCTGCGGCAAAATTCCGGAGGCGGAAATGGTCTCGGCCAATTTTGCCGCAGGCTGCGGCACAATTAGGGCGCGGGCCAGGTCGGCGGCGATTTGTGCAGCAGGCGGCTGCACTTTTTCGGGGTGAACCAATTTTGCCACAGGCGGTGGCAAAATTGGGAAGAGGTCGGGATACTCGCGGTGAAAGGCGACCATGCGGCCGATGTTGCGCTCGGAAAATCCGGTCATGTCCGGGAAGGCTGTCCGCAGGTCGGTGGCGAGGCGCGGGATGACGCTGGCGCCCCAGCCGGCCTGTTTTTGTTGGCGGTCGATGGCGCGGCCGATGTCCCAATAAAGCGCGAGCAACTCGTGGTTCACTCGGGCGGCGGCCTGGAGCTGGGCGGAGCGGACGCGGGTTTTAAGTGCGACGAGCCAGTCGGCGTAATCGGCGGGCGCGAGCGAAGTGGCGGCGGGTTTGGCCGCGCGCGGGGACAATTTTTTGCGCGGTGCGGGCTTAGACTTCATAGCCGAGCGAGCGGAGGTTGTCGCGGATGGCGCGTTCGAGGCGGGCGGATTCGGCGAACTGGCCGCGTAGCTCGGCGGTGAGGGCGCCCATGCGTTCGGAGAAGGGCACGCCGTCGTCGGCGACGGCGGCGGCGCCGACGTAGCGGCCGGGGGTGAGCACGAAGTCGTTGCGCCGGATCTCGTCGAGGGTGGCGGAGCGGCAGTAGCCGGGCTGGTCGGCGTAGTCTCGGCCGGTGCGCCAGGCGTGGACGGTGGCGGCGATGCGGCGGATGTCCTCGTCGGCGAGTTCGCGCTGCACGCGGCTGGTCATGCGGCCGAGGGCACGGGCGTCGATGAAGAGGGTGTGGCCGGCGCGGTCGCGGTGTTTCTCGGTGCGGCCCTTGTTGCGGTGGAGAAACCAGATGCTGGCGGGGATCTGGGTGTTGGTGAAGAGCTGGCCGGGGAGGGCGACCATGCATTCGACGAGGTCGTGCTCGACGAGTTTTTGGCGGATGGCGCCCTCGTTGTTGGCGGTGGAGCTCATGGAGCCGTTGGCGAGGACGACGCCGGCGGAGCCATGGGGGGCGAGGTGCCAGACGATGTGCTGGAGCCAGGCGTAGTTGGCGTTGGTGACGGGCGGGAGGCCGAACTGCCAGCGCTTGTCCTTCTCCAGTTTTTCGCCGCCCCAGTCGGAGATGTTGAAGGGCGGGTTGGCCATGATGAAGTCGGCCTTCAAGTCGGCGTGCTGGTCGGCGTGGAAGGTGTCGGCCGGTTCGCGGCCGAAATCGAAGCCGATGCCGCGGATGGCGAGGTTCATGGCGGCGAGGCGCCAGGTGGTGGGATTGGACTCTTGGCCGTAGAGGGAGATGGGCTGCTTGCGCTTGTCGGCGTGCCGGCGGTCGGCGTGGCTGGCGATGAAGCGTTCGGAGGCGATGAAGAAGCCGCCGGAGCCCATGGCGGGATCGTAAACGCGGCCCTCATAGGGCTCGAGCACCTCGACGATGAGGTTGACGATGGATTTAGGGGTGTAGAACTGGCCGCCCTTTTTGCCCTCGGCCTGGGCGAACTGGCCGAGGAAGTATTCGTAAACGTGGCCGAGAACGTCGGAGGCGCGGTGCTCGGTCTAGTTGAAGCCGATGGTGGCGATGAGGTCGATGAGCTCGCCGAGGCGGACGGCGCGCATGCGCTCGCGACCGTATTCCTTGTTGAGGAGATTTTTGAGGCGGGGGTTTTCGCGCTCGATGGCGACCATGGCGGCGTCGATGCGCTGGCCGATGTCGGCGGACTTGGCGTGGGCGGCGAGGTGGGCCCAGCGGGCCTCGGCGGGGACCCAAAAGACGTTGTCGGCGGTGTAATAGTCGCGGTCTTCGAGTTCGTCGGCGATGTCGGCGGGCGCAGGGGTGGCGGTGCCGAGGTAGTAGTCGTCGGCGGGATCGGCGAAGCGGGCGGTGAGCTTGGCGCGATGCTCCTCGAAGGAGTCGGAGATATACTTGAGAAAGATGAGGCCGAGGACGACGTGCTTGTATTCGGCGGCGTCGAGGTTGTTGCGCAGCTTGTCGGCGGTTTTCCAGAGGGTTTCCTCGATGTCCTTGAGATTGAGCGTGGGAGACTCGGCGGGAGGCATTGTGCGGGATATCGGCGAAGGGCCGCTAAATGCGCAACAGCGGAGCGGGGGCGGTGCGGTCGGACCGATGACCGTGCGATAAGAAAAACGCCAGGTCCACCGGGCGTGTGAGCGCCGGTGGTGTGGTGGACGCGCGGGAGATGATATTCGAGCTTCCGTAAGCGAGCTCGTGTCGAGGGGAACTTGAGCGACGACGGGCGTCCGGGCTACGATCCGCGCAACGCGGCGGCCTTTGCGGCGCTGCCGAAGCGAGATCTGTCGCTCTGGGCTGGGAAGCAGGGAATCAAGCTGGAGCGCGCGGAGACGAGGTAACCGGCTCGTTTATCGCGCATACGCCTGCCGATACTCGGAGGCGGAGCGGCCGAAGAACTTCCTAAATGCTCGGCAAAAGCTCTCGACGTTCGGGTAGCCGACCTCGGCGGCCAGCGCCTTGATCGACGGCCCGCCCGTCGCCAAGGCGTGTCCCGCGACGCGCAGCCGTTTCTGGATCAGGTATTGGTGCGGGCTCTCGCCGAGGTGCGCGCGAAACAGCATGTGCAGGTGCGAGACGCTGACGTCCGCCGCCTTCGCCACGTCCTCGAGCGACAAGGGCCTCGCGTAGTTCAGGTTGATGAAATCGGTCGCGAGACCGAGTTGGATCGGGATGGACTGCGCCCGCGCCAGCGAGCGCTCCAACTCGAACTCGAGGCGCGAGAGGATCAGCTTGCCGACCACGTCCCGATCCAGCGCCGCGTAGTGGAAGGCATGCAACATCTCGCCGATGAAGGCGTGCATGGACTTGCGGTCTTTCCACTGGAACACCCGAGGCCAGTCCGCGGGGAACGCGTCCCGCCCGCGCTCGAACCAGGCGACGTAGCAGTGGTAGTAGCTCTCCGGCGGCGAGTCCGATACCGAGTCTTGCCCGTCGTGGTGGCAAAAGACCGCTCCCTCGCGGTGCGGCACGG
>CAMLNJ010000173.1 GCA_946481225.1 uncultured Verrucomicrobiota bacterium
CGGGGCGCAGGCGGATGTGTTCGAGCGGCGAAAGGGTCTTGATCGAGGCTTCGGTATAGGCGTTGGCCATGGAGAGAGCAGGGAGCGGGGAGCTAGGAGATGGGAGCCGGACGAACGGAGGATGGAACGGGTGGGAGCAGGGCTCGGAGGAGAAAGAGAACGAGTAAGGGAAAGAGAACGAGGTCTCGGAAAACGGAACGGGCGTCACCCTTTGACCGGAGGCGGGTGCGGCAAGCGAAAAGGCATGCGGGCCGCGAGCTGGCGGAGAAGTCGGAGGCGGGAGTTGTTTTTGCGCGGCGGGCTGTGTTGGGTGGGCGGATGCAAGTCCACGCACGCATCTCGAAGGAATGGCGCCGCCGCATGATCTTTCTGTTTCTGATGATCTTCGGTTCGGGCCTGTGGTTCCTCTCCGACGGCTACATCATGTGGCCGAAGGAGACGAAGCGCTTCGAGGTCTACAAGGAGATGGCCGAAAAGATGATCGCGGAGGGCAAGGCGGAGAACCTGAAGGATCCGGCCTTGAAGCGCGCTTGGGAACGCCACGCGGAGCAAAATGATCTGCCGCCCAAGGTGCCGAAGGAGCGCACGCCGGGCGATCTCGCCGGACAGCGCTGGACGGGCTGGATCATGTTGGCGGGCGCCGGACTCTTCGCGGCCTGGGTGGCGTGGAACCACAAGCGCAGCGTGCGCGCCGAGGGAGACATCATCACCGGCGCCTCCGGCGAGACGGTGCATCTCGACTCGATCATCGGCATGGACCGCCGCAAGTGGGCGAGCAAGGGCATCGCCTATGCGATCTACGAGGAGGGCGGGAAACAAAAGCGCCTGACGCTCGACGACCACAAGTTCCTCGGCTGCGAGGCGATCATCCTCGAGGCGGAAAAGCGCATCGCGGCGCGCGCGGCGGCGGCGGAGAAGCCGGAAGAAAAGGGATGACGCGGAGTCCGCTCGGGGGCTCCGGGCCTTGAGGCGGCGGCGAGCGGCGCCGCGCCGGCTCAGTGGTCGTGCCCGTGGGTGTCGTGGATGCCGTAGGCCCAGGCGGAATCGCTCCAGAGGACGCGGCCCTCGCGCTCGAGACGGAGGGAGAGCTTGTAGTGGGAATAGGGATCGACTTCGGCGGCGCCGGGACCGAAGACGCCGAGCTCGGTATTCCACGAGAGCGTTTCCTCCCCGACGCGGCTCTTGAGGCGAAGCGTGGTGCCGGGCGCGGGCGCCGGGGCGAGGGCGGGGGCGAAATGGCCTTGATACCAGGTGAGCTCGAGCGTGTGCGGCGCGCCGTCGACGGAGAGGTCGAGGAGCACGCCCTTGCGTGTGCCGCGGCGGGCTTCGTGGGCGCGCTCCTCCGTGAGGGCTTTGTTCACTGGGATGTAGACGAAGACGCCGGTGACGAGGAGGGCGAGGCCGGCGGCGGCCCAGCGTTTCCAGTCGCGGCGGGCGGAGGGCTGCACGAGGACGGGTTCGTCGGAAAACTGGCTCATGGGCAAGGGAGGCGGAGACTGAAGCGGGGTCTAGCCGAAGGGCAAGGCGCGCAGCGAGTCGACTTCGGGCGCAAAGGCGAGGGCGGGCCAGGCGCCGGGGCGGGTGCAGGCGAGGGCGCCGGCGGCGGAGGCCAGCCGGAGGATGTCGGCCAACGCGAGGCCGCGCGCGACGCCGAGGGCGTAGGCGCCGTGGAAGGCGTCGCCGGCGCCCGTTGAATCCACCGCCCGGATACGAAACGCGGCGAGGACGCCCGAGGCGCCGGGGGAGCTCCAGACGAGCCCCCGCGGCCCGAGGGTGACGACGAGGACGGCGTCGGGGCGGGCGAGGAGGGCGGCGCGACGGTCCGCGGCCGGGGCGGTCGCGGGATCGAGCCCGCCGAGGGCGGAGCGGGCGCAGGCTTCGCTGGCCACGAGGTGGTCCGCGTGGCGAGCCAGCGCGCGGACGGACTCGCTCCACGAGCCGGCGTCGACCACAAGGGGAGCGTCCAGCGCGCGGGCGCGGGCGACG
Source organism: uncultured Verrucomicrobiota bacterium (assembly GCA_946481225.1). The sequence goes on from CAMLNJ010000173.1 coordinate 1,987, forward strand.
ACGGCCTCGTTCCATTCCGGCCGGTGCCCGTCCGCGAGCAGCACGCGGGAGGCGGGAAAACGAGGGCACCCGAGGCCTTCGGCCGCGTCGGCTTGCATTACCTCGCGGGTGACGCGATCCGGTGGGACGGGCCGGTGGGAAAGAACGGCGCGGGCGGCGTCGGGTTTGACCAGGATGGCGGCGAGCGGGGTCTCGAAGCCGGGGATGGGGACGAGCGCGGAGGTGTCGACGCCTTCGGTGGAAAAGGCGCGGCGGAGGAGCGGGACGAAGGGATCGAGGGTTTCGTCGCCGAGGAGGCCGGCGAAGGCGGCGCGCCCGCCGAGGCGGGCGATCTGGGCGGCGGCGACGGCGGCCGGCCCGCCCGGGGCGACGAGGCGCGAGGTGGCGCGAAGTTTTTCGTCGGGCCCCGGGTGGTGCGGCACCGAGAGGACGAGGTCGACGCAGACCAGGCCGACGCAGAGGACATCGTGCGGAGCGGAGAGAGGGGCGGACATCGTATCGTCGAAGGTCGGGCTGCCGGGCGGGCGGAAGAGCGGCTCAATCCGCCGCGGGTTTGAGCACAAACATGAGGGACCGCGGCGGCGTGCCGACCGCGCCGGGGGCGAAGGCGAAGCCGAGGGCGCGCGGAGGCTCGGCGGCGGGGAGAACGACGGCGCGGATGCGCGCGGTGCGCGGTGCGGGGACGGGCTCGGCGCAGGCGCCGGTGATGCGGCCGGTGTCCGCCGCGAAAGCGAGGGAGAGTTTCGGGGAGTTGGGAGGCGCGACGGAAAACGTGTTTTTCGCGGACACGGTGACGATGGCGTCCAGGCGTGCGGCCTGATCGAGCGAGGCGGCGTCGGTCGACCATGCCGCTTCCACTTCGTTCGCTTCGGACGAGAGTCCGAGGATGCGGGAGCCGGCGGCGGGTTTGACGTGGCGGCCGCCCCCGGTGACGGACGCGAGCGCGAGCGGGCCAAAGCCTTCGGGGAGGGCGAGCGCGGGCGCGGGTTTGCGCAGCCACTCGACGAAGACGCCCGCCGGGAGGCCGGGGTTGGCCGAGGACGGGGCGGGCAGATCGATCAGAAACGACCCCGAGGCGCCCGCGTAGGGGATGCAGGCGAGCAGCGCGCCGTCATCGGTGAGCGGACCGGCGCCGGCGAGCGCGGGGGACCCGTCGGCGGGTTCGAGGAGCCAGCGGGCGCGTCCGTCCGCGGTGATGTTGAGCGTGAGAATCGTCGCGCCGATCGGGAGGTCTCTCTGGTCGGCCGGGAGAAACGCGGCGGTGCTTCGACCGGCGTAGGCGGAGGCGGGATGGGTCGAGGCTTTCCAGGAGGAGCGCGCGCCGCCTATCGAGGCGCGCGCTCCCGCTTCGGGGTCGGCGGCCGGCCCCAGTTCGCCTGCGAGGCCGGCGTCGGCGGCGGATTTCGAGAGGCGGAGAACGAGGCGGAGGGCGGATTTGGCGACGGCGATGTCGAGCAGCGCGTCTTCGGTGGGCGTGGGGCCGTCGAGGAGGCCGGAGAAGGCGTGGGCGGTTTTGCCGAGGACGAGGCGGCCGGTGGCGGCGCCGTTCGCGTTGACGGTGAGGGAGAGCGAGCCGCCGAGGTCGGCGTTGAGCGTCGGGTCCCGGGAGACGAGCGCGACGTAGTTGCCGACGAGCGCGGCGTCGAGCGGCGGGATGTCGAGGACGACCGGTATGCAGGCGACCGTCCCGTCGGCGTCGACGGCGGTGAAGGTGACACGGTATTGCCCGGGCTTGGTCGGCCGGCCGCCGAGCAGGCCGGTGGCGGGGTCGAGGCGGAGGCCGGGTGGAAGGGCGGTGGATCGCCAGAGCGCGGCGTTTTCGCCCAGGCGGTCGGCCAGGCCGAGGGCCGCGGTAGTGCCCACTCGGATACCGATCGTCGCGCGCGGGGAGTCGTCGATGGCGACCTTGGCGGAGATGCTGGCGGAGCCGAGGGGATTGGTGGCGGTGCAGACGTAGGTCCCTGCGGTTTTGGCGGAGACCTTGGCCAGGACGAGGCTTGCCCCGGTGGCGCCGGGGATGGGCGCGCCGTTGCGCGACCATTGGTAGTCGAGGTTGCCGCCGGAGAACCGCGAGACGAGGGTGAGCGTGGAGCCCGTGGCCAGGGTCTGATCGGGGGGCGCGTCGACTTTGGCGGGAGGAGCGAGTTTCGTTCCGTGGAGGGTGAGCCGGGCGGAGCGGAGGATGCCGGCGTGGCCGCGTAGGGCGTCGCGGACGCGGAGGGTCCAGCGATTCGCGGGCGTCGAGGGGAGCGAGGAGGCTTCGCCCCAGTGGCGGACGCTGGTAAACGGGTAGGCGGTGTAGTCGGCGCCGAGGCTCGGGTCGGAGTGGTCCAGGCCGGCCATCCGGGTCGTGGCCCGGGTGAAGCGGCTGATGGTGCCTTCCGGGGACGCGAGGGTGATTTCGAGGTCTCCGCGGTAGGGGTGCGTGATGTCGAGGGTGAGGACGGCGTGTTCCACGCGGAGGACCGGCGCGTCGTCGGGCGTCGCGAAGGCGAGGGTGATGGCGGAGGCGGTGTCGTCCGGGATGGGGAAGGCGTTGTCGTTTTCCGGGAGGGCGGTGAGCGAGAGTTCCGGCCCGAGGGGTTCCCAGCCGGGGAGAAGGGCCAGGGCGTCGGCCGCGTTGACGAGTCCGCCGCCGAGGCGGGGATGGTGCTTGATCGGGTGAACGCGGTCGCCGGCGGGGCGGGTCGCCCAGTCGGGGCTGGTGGATTGGAGCCGGGTGGAGGAGCGGAGGAATATCTCCTTCACGTCGCGCCAGCCGAGATCGGGTCGTTTGGAAAGCAGGAGTGCCGCGACGCCGGCGGCGACGGGGGTCGCGGCGGAGGTGCCGATGAAGGCCTTGGTGAACGAGATGTCGGCGAAATAGTCGCCGGAGTAGCCGTAGGCGGAGGAGTTGTAGCCTTCGTCGCCAGACCGGTCGGTGGTCGCGAGGCCGACGCGCGCGGAGCCGGGGGCGGCCACGACGAGATGGGGGCCGCCTTCGCTGAAGGAGGCGGGCAGGCCCGTGTGGGTGAGCGCGGCGACGGGGATGACCGGGCGCGCGGACGAATAGCCGTCGAGGCAGCCTTGGTCGCCGCCGGCCTGGCCGTTGCCGGCGGCCCAGAAATAGAGGGTGCCGAGCCCGCCGCGTCCGGTGGCGACGCCGTCGGAGACCGACGCGAGCCAGAGCGGATCCGCCGGGTGGAGATCGGGATCGATGCCGTCGCGCGAATCGGCGTCGGGCGGTCCCCACGAGTTGTTTTTTATGAAGATGGCGTCGTTGCGCCACGCCATCGCGTCCGCATCCTCGGCCGGGTCGCTGGGCGCGGCGATCAGGCGCAAGGCGGCGAGCGTGGCGGAGGGGGCGGCGCCGGCGACGCCGAAGGCGTTGTTGCCGCGGGCCGCCGCGAGGCCGGCGACGGCGGTGCCGTGGTCGTCGTAGGCAGGATAGGTTTCGCCGTCGATTTCGACCTCGTGGTCTTCGGCGGCGGGCGTGGAGTCGTCGTCGTTCCAGTCGTGGCCGAGGCCGCCATCGAGCGCGTCGACTAGATCGGGGTGGCGGAGGTCGACGCCGTCGTCGATCACGCCGATGGTGACGCCCGCGCCGGTGGAATCGTCCCAGGCGGGGACGGCGCGGATGTCGACGCCGGATTTGCCGCCCTGCTGGCCGGTGTTGCGCAGGTGCCACTGGTCCTTGAAGAGCGGGTCGTTCGGGACCAACCGCGGAAAGTGTTGGCGCGCGAGGAGCGGCCGGGCGGAGCGGACGCCGGGAAAAACGATCGCCGCGGCGGCGGCGCGCAAGGGCTGGGCGGGATCGCCGACGATCTTCGCGATGGCGTGATCGGGCGCGTAGGCGGGGCGCGTCCAGGCGAGGATGCCGAGATCGGGGCGGGGCGCGGGAGAGGCGGCCTCCGCCGAGGCGAGCGCCACCTCGATGCGCGGCCCCACGATGCGGCGGGTGCGGGCGTTGCGGGGAGCGCCGACGGGATAGACGACTAGCCGCGGATCCGGCTCGGGGCGCGAGGCGGCTTCCCGGATCAGGGCGGCGAGGTCGGGTTGTTTCGGGATGGCGGCGAGCCGGCGTTTCGCGGGCAGGGTGGAAAGATAAAGTTCGTCGAGCGCGACGTGGTAGGCGCGCCGGACGCCACGGCCGTCGTCGAGAAGGAAAACGGTGTCGGCGGGCGGCGCCGCCGACCCGGCGGATGCGGCGAGCGAGGCGGTGTGGGCGAGGGCGGGTGAAGGGGCGGCGGCGGTCGGCGCGGGGCGGGACGGCGGGACGGCCGGTCGGAAAAGCCCTTGCGCCAGCCAGAGCGCGAGCGCCGCCAGAGGCGGGCCGGCGAAACGCATGCGAGAGCGGGCCCGGGAGGCGGGGCCGGAACGGCGGGGCTTCATCCCAGCAGGGCCTCGTCGCAAAAGGCGAGGAGACGGGCACGCAGCGGGCGCGCGCGCTCGGCGAAGGCCCGCTGCGCGCGTTCGTAGTCGGCGCGGCCTTCCGGGGTCTCGATCCGCACGGGCGCGAAGCCGAGCGCGGCGAGGTCGTAGGGGCTGGCGCGCATGTCGAGCTCGCGGATGTCGCGCGCGAGTTCGAAGCAGTCGGCGACGAGTTCGGCGGGCGCGAGCGGGGCGAGTTTGTAGGCCCACTTGTAGAGA
>CAMLNJ010000174.1 GCA_946481225.1 uncultured Verrucomicrobiota bacterium
GCGCCCGCGTGCCGAACATCTGCTTCCAGATGCTCTTCCGCGGCGCCAACGCCGTCGGCTACACCAACTACCCCGACCACGTCGTCGCCGGCTTCGTCCGCCACGCCGCCGCGCAGGGCATGGACATTTTCCGCATCTTCGACTCGCTGAACTACCTGCCGAACCTGCGCGTCGCCATGGCGGCGGTGCGGGACACCCACGCCGTCTGCGAGGCCGCCCTCTGCTACACCGGCGACATCCTCGACGAGCGCCGCGACAAATTCTCCCTCTCCTACTACGTCAAGATGGCGAAGGAACTGGAACGCATGGGCGCCCACGTCATCGCGATCAAGGACATGGCCGGCCTCTGCCGCCCCGCCGCCGCGCACAAGCTCGTCAAGACCCTCAAAGACGAGGTCGGCCTGCCCATCCACTTCCACACCCACGACACCAGCGGCATCAACGCCGCCTCCGTCCTCCGCGCCGCCGACGCCGGCGTCGACGTCGTCGACCTCGCCATCGCCTCGATGAGCGGCAGCACCTCGCAGCCCAACCTCAACTCCGTCGTCGCCGCCCTCCAGCACACCCCGCGCGACACCGGTCTCGACCTCGACGCGCTCAACGAATTCTCCGACTACTGGGAAAACGTCCGCGCCGTCTACGCCCCCTTCGACACCGCGCCCAAGTCCGGCTCCGCCGAGGTCTACCTCCACGAGATGCCCGGCGGCCAATACACCAACCTCAAGGAGCAGTCCGTCTCGCTCGGCATCTCCCACCGCTGGACCGAGATCGCCCGCACCTACGCCGAGGTGAACACGCTCTTCGGCGACATCGTGAAGGTCACCCCCTCCTCGAAGGTCGTCGGCGACATGGCCCTCTTCCTCTTCTCGCGCGGCATCAAGCCCGCCGACGTCGTCAACCTGCCGCCCGGCGAGACGCCTTTCCCGGAGAGCGTCATCGACATGCTTTCCGGCGGCCTCGGCTGGCCCGAAGGCGGCTGGCCCGAGAAGATCTCCCTCGCCGTCCTCGGCGAAAAACGCCACGCCGCCGCCCGCGCCGCCTACAAGGCCTCGCTCAAGAAGACCAAGGCCTCCGCCAGATCCCCCGACCTCGGCGCCGCCGATCTCGCGAAACTCAAGTCCGACCTCGCCGCGAAACTCCGCCGCGAGCCGACCGACGACGACCTCTACTCGCACCTGATGTATCCGCAGGTCTTCGCCGACTTCGACAAGCACCGCCGCGAATTCGGCGACGTGTCGGTCCTGCCCTCCGCCGCCTTCTTCTACGGCCTCCAGGCCGGCGAGGAAATCACCGTCGAGATCGAGCAGGGCAAGATGCTCATCATCCGCCTCGTCAGCATCGGCGCCCCCGACAAGGAAGGCCGCCGCACGCTCAGCTACGAGCTCAACGGCATGGCGCGCGAGGTCACCATCGCCGACAAGAGCATCGCGCCCAAAACCAAAGCCCGTCCCAAGGCCGATCTCGCCGACCCCGCGCAAGTCGCCGCGCCCATCCCCGGCCTCGTCGCCGCGCTCTCCGTCTCCGTCGGCGCCAAGGTCATGAAGGGAGACAAGCTCCTGATGATGGAGGCGATGAAGATGCAGACCACCGTCTACGCCCCCTGCGCCGGCGTCGTCGGCGAGCTCAACGTCGCCCTCGGCGACACCGTCGAGGCCAAGGACCTCCTCGCCCGCATCCGCCCGGCTTGACCCGGCTTGGTGCATCCAAGGTGGACGGGCGGGGCCCTGCGCCCGTTTCAGTGATTCGCGAACAGCGGGCGCAGGGACGCGCCTGACCACCCATAATCCGGAAGCGACCCGCCTGAAAAAACGCCTCGCCCGCGGCCCGGCGCCCGGTCTCCGTTCCGGTTCGCCGCCCCGACCGATGAACGACGTGACCGTGATCCTCCAAGCCGCCAGCCGTGGCGACAAAGGTGCGTCGGACGAGCTCTTACCCTTGGTGTATGCGGAGTTGCGGCGTCTGGCCGCGGCCCGCATGTCCTCCGAGACCGCGGGCCAAACCCTGCAACCCACCGCGCTCGTCCACGAGGCCTGGCTCCGGCTCGTCTCGGAAAAGGACCGCGTCTGGCAAAACCGCTGGCACTTTTTCGCGGCGGCCTCCGAGGCGATGCGACGAATCCTCATCGACCAGGCACGACGCAAAGCCCGGCTCAAGCACGGCGCCGGGCAGCAGCGGGTGAACGTCGAGGACGCGGACCCCGCCGCCGAGACTCCCGACGAAAAACTGCTCCGCCTCAACGACGCCCTCGAACAGATGCAGGCGGAGCACCCCGAGCACGCCCGCGTCGTGATGTTGAAATACTTCGGCGGCCTCACCAACCGGGAGGTCGCCGAGACGCTCGGCATCGCCGAAAGCACGGTGGAGCGGCATTGGTTCCGCGCGAAACGCTGGCTGCTCGAGCGGATTCGCGCCTCTTCCTGAGAGCCTCGCGATCCCGCCCTCCGTTGTAGCCACGGCCGTGTCGGCCGTGTTCGTTCGTTTCGCCCCGCGGCCTCCACGCAAAGCAAACGCGCCCGAAACGGGCGCGGCTACAACTGCGTCAACACAGCCGTATCTGCGCGGCATGGGCGTCCCGCCCATGTTCCGAATCCGCGGGCGCCCCACCCCATGCCACCCGCCTCGCGGTCAAACAACTTGTCTCCCCGCGCGCACGCCCTAGGCAACGGCCATGTCCGACCCCGCGCCACAAGCCGAGGAGCTCGCCTTCCAAGGACTCGCGATCGCCAGCGACTCCGAACGCGCGGCGTTCTGGGACAAGGCCTGCGCGGGCGACGCCGCCTTGCGCGCCGAGGTCGGCCGGATCTGGGCCGAACACCGGGAGGCCGAAACCTTTCTCGCCGATTGCCGCCCATCCGTCCTGAGCGACGCCACGGAGGCTATTCGCACCTTCGCGCGGACCGCGCCTCCGCCCGCGGAAAGCGCCGAAGCCTGCGCCGACTTCGACGCCGATCGCTTGGTCGGAACCCGCATCGGCCCCTACGCCCTGCGGCGAAAACTCGGCGAAGGCGGCTGCGGCGTGGTCTACCTCGCCGAGCAGGAACACCCGCTCCGCCGCCAAGTCGCGCTCAAGGTCATCAAGCTCGGCATGGACACCCGCGGCGTCATCGCCCGCTTCGAGGCGGAGCGGCAGGCCCTCGCGATCATGGACCACCCGAACATCGCACGGGTGTTCGACGCCGGCGCCACCGAGACCGGCCGCCCCTACTTCGTCATGGAACTCGTGCCGGGCATCCGGATCACGACCTATTGCGACGAGGCGCGGCTCGACCTCCGTCAACGGCTCGACCTCTTCGTCGACATCGCCGGCGCCATCCAGCACGCGCACCAAAAAGGCATCGTCCACCGCGACCTCAAACCGTCGAACATCCTCGTCGCGACCGTCGACGGGAAACCCACCCCCAAGGTCATCGACTTCGGCATCGCCAAGGCCGCCAACGGCGACCGCCTGACCGACGCCACGCTGCGCACCGCCGTCGAGCAATTCATCGGCACGCCCGCCTACATGAGCCCCGAACAGGCGCAAATGGGCGGCGTCGACGTGGACACTCGCAGCGACATCTACAGCCTCGGCGCGCTGCTCTACGAACTGCTCACGGGCAAGACACCCTTCGACCAAGCCGAGTTGTTGAGCCAAGGCCTCGACCGCATGCGCCGCACCTTGCTGGAGCGCGACCCGCCCCCTCCCTCCGCCCGGCTGCGGACCGCGTCCGCCGACGAGCGCTCCGAGGTCGCCCTTCGCCGCCGCGCCGAACCACCCAGGCTCCGCGCCAGCCTCGAAGGCGACCTCGACTGGATCGTGATGAAGGCGCTCGAGAAAGATCGCAGCCGGCGCTACCAAACCGCCAGCGACTTCGCCGCCGACATCCGCCGGCACCGGAACCACGAGCCGGTTTCCGCCGGCGCCCCCGGGCGCATGTATCGCCTGCGAAAACTGGCGCGCCGACACCGCGTCGTGTTCGCCGCCACCGCCGCCGTCGCCGTCGCGCTCGTGGCCGGCACGGGAACCTCCACCTGGCTGTTTTTCCGCGCCCAAGCCGCCTATCGCGAGGCGGAGCTCGCCCGTCGCAACGAGACCCGGCTCCGCGGCGAGGCCGACGCGCGGGCCAAGATCGCGCAGGCGGCGCTGTTGATCAGCCGCGACAAGATGCCCGAGGCGGACCGTTTGGTGGACCGGATCGAGGTCCCCGTCACCGAGCCCTCCCTGGAGGCCGCCAGCGTGCTCCGGGCCTTGGGGATGTGGAACGTCACCCACGGCCGATGGCGGACCGCCGCCGACCGCTTCGTCCAGCTCGAGCGCGCGAACCAGCTCGACCCGTCCAACACGACCGAAGAGGTCACCCGCGATCTCCTCGGCGCGGGTCCCGCCCTCATCGTCGCCGGCGACATCGAGACCTACCGGCGCTTTGTCCACGCCACCGCCGCCCGTTTTGCCGATACCACCGATCCCGTCGCGGCCGAACAAGTCGTCAAAAACAGCCTCATCCTGCCCCCCGACGCCGAGACGCTCCGACGCCTCGAGCCCTTGCTCGAGGTCGTCCGGGCCTCCGTCGCCCGCCACGATCCCGACGCGCCCGGCGACGACCGGCACGTCGCGTGGCAATCCCTGACGCTCAGCCTGCACGCGTATCGCCGTGGCAACTACGCAGAGTCCGTCTCGTGGGCCGAGCGCGGCCTGCTGCGCTATCGTGATCGCACCGACGCCCGTCTCGCGATGACGCACGCCGTCCTCGCCTTGTCCCAAGCTCGGCTGGGTCGGATGGAAAACGCCGCCAAGGCCCTCGCCGCCGCCGCAGCCTCCGTGCGGCGACACCTCCCCGCCGGGGAGGGGCCAAACGTCGAGCTGGGGCGCTTCGCCACCGGCATGTGGCACGACTGGCTCATCACCAAGCTGCTGCTCCAGGAAGCGGAGGCGTTGACGAAACCACCTGCGCCGTCGCCCTGACGTGGCGGAAGCGCGGAGCGCTTTCGCCTTCCGACAAATTAACGACTCTTCCCACTAAAAATCAGCGGCTTGCGAAATCACGTTACCTAAAACTTCCCGCACCTGAGGGAAAACGGCCGCCGAAAACGCCATTTCGGCTGCCATGTTCATCCGCTCCAAAGCTCCTCCGCCCCTTCCCCTCGCCCGACCGTCATCCCTTGCGCCTCGCGTCGTCTCCTTCGGGAAACGCGCCATTCTCGCGGCGACATTCATCATCGGCGCCTTCTCGGTCACGGCCTCGGCCCAATCGCTTCCCGATCACGAAAATCCCCGCGCGCTCGGCCGGGGCACGGAGAAGCCGCACGCCACGATGACGGTCTACCCGGACGCGGCCTCGGCGAGCTCCGCCCGGCGCCGTGAAGACTCGCCCTTCCACCGCTCGCTCAACGGCGAATGGGACTATCTCTGGCTGCCCAAGCCGGCCGACGTGCCCGCCGACTTCTGGAGGCCCGACTTTTCTCTGACGGGTTGGACCAAGATCCCGGTGCCCACGAACGTCGAGTTCCACGGGCACGGCATCCCGATCCTGATGAACATCGACTACCCGTTTCTGAAGGTCGGCCAGAAGCCAAAACCGGAAATGGCCGGCAAGGTTCCCGCCGACAGCAACCCCGTCAGCCTCTACCGCCGCACCTTCGAGATTCCGAAGGACTGGACCGGCCGGCGCGTGCACATCGTCTTCGATGGGGCCGACTCCTTCCTCCGCGTCTGGCTCAACGGCAAGGAACTCGGTTTCAGCAAAGACAGCCGCACGCCCTCCGAGTGGGATATCACCGACTTCGTCAAACCCGGCGAGAACCTCCTCGCCGCCCAGGTGCTGCGTTGGAGCGATGGCTCGTGGCTCGAGGACCAGGACTTCTGGCGCTTCAGCGGCCTCTACCGCGACGTCTACCTCTGGAGCCCGCCCGCGCAGCATGTGCGCGACTTTTTCGTGAAACCCGACCTCGACGCCGCCTACCGCGACGGACGTCTTTCGATCGAGGCGGAGATCCGCAACACCGCCGCCACACCGGCCGCCGTCGCGCTTTCCGCTGAGTTGCGCGACGCCGCCGGCCGCACGGTCGCGCGTCTCCCGGCGATAAAAGCCACCGTGCCCGCCGGGCAAAGCGCCCCCCTCGCCTTGGCCGCCAACGTCTCGTCGCCCGCGCAATGGAGCGCCGAAACGCCGCACCTCTACTCGCTCCTGCTCTCCCTCGAGGACGCGAACGGAAAGGTCCTCCAGGTGATTCCCCAGCGGGTCGGCTTCCGCAAGGTCGAGATCCGCGACGGCATGCTGCTCGTTAACGGCAAGCGCGTGCTCATCAAGGGCGTCAACCGCCACGAACACGACCCCGACCTCGGACACGTCATGACCGAGGAGCGCATGCGCCAGGACATCGTGCTGATGAAACAGCTCAACATGAACGCCGTGCGCCTCTCGCACTACCCGAACGAGGTGCGTTTCTACGAGCTTTGCGACGAATACGGCCTCTACGTCGTCGACGAGGCCAACATCGAATGCCACGGCGCCCGCGACGCCCGCCTTGGCCTCGCGAGCCACCCCGATTGGAAAGACGCCATCATGGACCGCTACGTGCGCATGGTGGAACGCGACAAGAACCACGCCA
>CAMLNJ010000175.1 GCA_946481225.1 uncultured Verrucomicrobiota bacterium
TTGCTCCGGCCGAAACTCCGCCCGAAACGGCATCGCGCGCTCGCGCGCGTCGGCCATCCCGGACCTCGCTCCGACCGGTCCCGCCCGGGCAGGACTCACTGCGGCCACTCGACCATGATCGTGGGCGCGATGGGGTAACGACCGCAGTCGTGCTCGTAGACGCTGAGGCCGCCGACGGGAGCCACATCGGGCACCGTGCAACGGAAGCGCAGGAGCCCTTCTTTCCCCGCCGAGCCGATCACGCTCGCGAGCGCGGAGCCTTCGAGCACCGCTCGTATGAGGTAACCATAGCCGCCGCGGCCGCCGCGCAGGTAGCTGAGCGCGCCTCGGGTGTCGTGAGGATGGTCGGGCAGGATACCCCGATGCACCGGCACGCTATTGAGCGTGAGCTCGCACCAAGTCGGGTAGCGATGCGTGTCCGTCTGCGGCGTGTCCAGACGGCGAGAGGACACCTCGATCAAGAGCCGGATGCGCGCCGCGTCCTTCAGGCGCCGCAGCGCGGGGTCCGTAAACCACCACTCGAAATGCCCCGCGCCGCTGCCGCAGGCGACACCGGCCTCCGCCGCCTCCTCGCGCGTGGCGCCCCCGAAGCTCCAGTTCGCCGAGTGCCAGTCCTGCACGCGTCGCCGCAACACCAGCGTGGGGCCGCGCTCCTCGCGCTCGGGAGGCGGCGCGTCCACGAGGTGTTGGATAAAATTGCTCGCCACCGTCTCGCCGGCGGGCGTCACCGCCGCCACCGAAAGCGTGCAGAGCATCGGCTCGGAAGGGAGATCGAGCGCGATGCGTTTCGCCAATTCCACGCGATGATGGGTGAAAGGGATCTTCACCCGGCCGCGCGCGAGCACGGGATGCTCCGTGCCGAGCGTGTCCATGCCGGAATAGATCCAGTGCAACACCACGCCCTCGCGGCGGCGGCGCGAGAAGTGCGACGAAAACAGGTCCACCTCGACGCGCGCGCCCGGGGCCACACGCGCGATCGGCGCGGAGTCGATGGGCAGCACGTCGCCTTGGTTGATGATCGCCGGCTCGTAGCCGAAATCCTTTCGCGTGCGGTCGTAGTTGAGGAAGCCGTTGTATTCCCACTCCACGTCGGTGAGCTCGGTGAAGATGTAGGCGGACAACTGGCCGTGGCGCCGCAGCTCGTTGGTGAGAAACTTGAAGGACCAGCTTATGTCGCGGTCGCCGTCGAGCGCGCCGACCCCGCCGTATTCGCTGTTGATGAGCGGGGCGTCTCGCTGCTCACGGCCCTCGATGTAGTTGAAGGTCGAGCCGCGGTAGGTCTGGGCGACGACGTTCTCGATGTGCGCGCGCGCCTTTTCGTAGTCGTCGAGGTAGAAGTGCCAGGAGTTGATGTCGGTGTCCACGTGCCCGTAGGCGTCGAGATGCTCCCAGACGACCACGCTCATGTCCTCGATGAGGCGCGTGTTGTCCAGGGTCTTGGCGAGGGTCCACATGCGGTGTATCCACTCGAAGGCCGATCGGCTAGCCTCGCGCCGCGCCTCCCCGTCCGCCTCGGGGATGGTCATGTGCGGCGTGATGAGCTTCATCAGCTCGTTCTGCCCGCCAAAGCCCCAGCTCTCGTTGAAAATACACCATGCGATGATCGAGGGGTGGTTGAAATCACGGCGGATGCCGATGCGCATCATCTCCTCGAAACGCCGGCGTCCGAGAGGCGTGTCGCCGCCTTCGCCGAAGTTCGGGAAATCCTGCATGAGCAGGATGCCGAGCGTGTCCGCGTAGTAGAGCAGGATGGGGTCATCGAGCTTGATGTGGACGCGGAGAAAATCGAAGCCCACGCGTCGCGCGTAGCCGATGTCGTCCTTCAGGATCGTCGCGTCGGGCGCGGTGTAGACGCCCGCCGGATGATAGCTCTGGTAGAGCGCGCCTCGGAGGTAGATCGGCTTGTTGTTCAGGCAAAGCACGGCCGGTCCCTGCTCCACCGACTCGGTGCTGATCTTGCGCATGCCGAAGTAGCCGCGCAGGACGTCGAGCTCGCGGTCTTCCTCGTCGTGGACGCGGAAGATCACGCGGTAGAGTTTCGGATCGCCCGGGTCCCAGAGGGAGATCGGATGCACCTCCGCGTCGCCGGCGTGCGTCAGCGGATCGTCCGCGACGGGCGGCGCGAGCACCGCCCGGTGCGGCGGGGCCTCGGGCGGGATGATCTCGACCGAAACGGCGTGGTCCGGCCCGAAATTTTTCCCGACGACCTCGAAATGGACCTTTCCCTTGTCGATGTCGGTCGTGATCCGGAAGTGGTCGATATGCACGGCCGAGCGCGGCTCCAGAAACACCGTCTGCCAGATGCCGCTGGTCGTCGTATACCAGCCCCATTGCTTGCCGACAGGTTGCTCGCGGTTGTCCATCGGGTCCTCCACGCGGACGACCAGCAGGGCGTCTCGGCCTTTTTCTCCATCGGGAGCCGGACACAGCGCGTCGGTGATATCGAGCTCGATGGGCGTGTAGCCGCCCTCGTGGTGGCCGACGGGGACGCCGTTGCACCACACGTCGGTGAAAAAATCGGCGGCGCCGATCGTGAGGTAGACGCGCCGGTGCCGCCACGCCGGCGTGTCGGGGATCCGCACCTGCCGACGATACCAACCCACCTCGTAGCGCGGCGCCTGCCGGTGGTTGTCACTCGTGACCGTCATGGGGTCGATATAGACGCGCTTCGAGTAGTAGTTCTCGTTGCCCGCGGCGTCGGCCTCGCCCCAGGCGGCGAGCGATTCCCAGCAAAACGGCACGGTGATCTGCTCCCGCCAGTCGGGCCCTCCCGGCTCGAACCATCGGTCCGTCTCGCCGCGGCGGGACGGGTCGAAGCGAAACTGCCAGGCACCGTTGAGATTGAGCCATTCGACACCCTCGACGCGGCCGCGTTGGCGATCCGGGCGAGGATACTCGGGACGGGGGAGCGAGGAGTTGGGAAACATCGCGCGGACGACGAGAGGTTGAGGTGGTGCGGCTAGGCGATCGACGGCTCGGCCAGCGCGTCGGCGCGGTTCATGCCGGCGATTTTGCCGAAGAGCGTCAGGGCCTGGGCGACGACTTGATCCATGTTGTAATAACGATAGGTCGCGAGACGGCCGACGAAGTGGACGCCGGGCGTGGCTTCCGCGAGTTCGTGATAGCGCTTGTAGAGCGCGGCGTTGTCGGGGCGCGGAATCGGGTAATAAGGGTCCCCCTCGGCCCGGGGGAATTCGTAGACGACGCTCGTCAGCGGGTGCTCCTGCCCCGTGAGATATTTGAATTCGGTGCAGCGCGTGTAGGCATATTCGTTCGGGTAGTTCACCACCGGAGCGGGCTGGAACACGGGCTTGAGATGCGTCTCGTGTTTGAACTCGAGGGAGCGATACGGGAGCTTGCCGAAGCGATAGTCGAAAAACTCGTCCACCGGCCCGGTGAAGATGAGCTCGCCGTATTCGATCTCGTGGCGGATCTCGCGGTAGTCGGTGTTGAGCATCACCTTGATGTTCGGGTGATCGAGCATGTTCTCGAACAGGTGGGTGAAGCCCCGCGCCGGCATGGCCTGGTAGCTGTCGGTGAAGTAGCGGTCGTCGCGATTGAAGCGCAGCGGCACGCGCGCCGTCACCTGCGCGTCGAGCTCCGAAGGGTCGAGCCCCCACTGCTTGCGCGTGTAGCCGCGGAAGAATTTCTCGTAGAGCTCGCGCCCCATCCCTTTCACCACGACGTCTTCCGAGGTGCGCGTGTGCTCGCGCGGCTCGGCGACCTTGGCGAGGAACTGCTTCATGCCCTCGGGATCAAGGGCGAGGCCGTAGAGCTCGTTGATCGTGTCGAGGTTGATCGGGATCGGCACGAGCCGGCCGTCGACGCACGCCTTCACGCGGTGCTGGTATTGGCGCCACTCGGTGAAGTGCGAGAGATAATCGAAAATCTCCGCGGAGTTCGTGTGGAAGATATGCGGCCCGTAGCGGTGGATGAGGATGCCGTGCTTGTCGTGGCAATCGTAGGCGTTGCCACCGATATGGCTTCTACGGTCCACGATGAGCACGCGCTTGTTCATCCGCCGCGCGAGGCGCTCGGCCAGGACGCCGCCGGCGAAGCCGGCGCCGACGATCAGATAGTCAAACACAGGCGGAGGGGCTGAGGGTTGCGGCGACGGCGTCGGCCTCGCGGGAGGCGACGAGTTTCGCGGCGGCCGCCGCGGCGGCCGCACGGGCGAACTTCAGCGCGAGGACGTCCAGGACATGTCCCTCCATCTTCGCGGTGATGGCCTCCCAGGTGTTGACCGAGGCCAGCGCGATGCCGCGGGCGACACGACGCAAGGACGGGGAGGCCGCCTCCTGGACGCAGAGCGCGACAAACTCCTCGTGCGACCGGGCGATGCGCGCCACGCCGTCGAAATTGCTTTTCACCTCCGCGAGCGCGGTCGAGACGACCGGGCGCCCGGCGGCCATGTATTCGAGCGCCTTGGTGGGATTGATGTATTCGGTCGCGGCGTTGAGCGCGAAGGGCATCAGGCAAACCGAGAACCCCTTCGTGAGCGCGGGCAGTTGCTCGTAGGGCTGCGGACCGAGCCAGTGGAGATTCTTCCGCTGCGGCAGGCCGGCGGGGTCGACCTTGCAGGTCGGGCCGACCATCACGACGTGCCAGTCGGAGCGCGCGTCCGCGAGCCGGGCGACGAGCTCGTAATCGATCCGTTCGTCGATCACCCCGAAATAACCGAGGACGGGCGCTCCGGTTTTTCCGCCCAGCCGTTCGAGAAGCGCAGGGGCCACGGGAAGCGCGGCCGAGCGCGCCGCGCCGAAGTGGCCGCAGTCGACCCCGGTGCCGTAAAAGTGGCAGTTCGGATTCAGCGGAAGACGCTTCTCGCGCATCTTGCGCCCACCGCAAAAAACCACGTCGGCGAAAGTGAGCAGCGCGCGTTCGCGATCAAGCAGGCCGGCGGGCGGGTCCTTGAACTGTGAAAGCTCGTCCATGCAGTCGTAGACGATCGCGCGCTCGCCGAGCCAGCCGGCGAAGGCGGAGACGGCCATGGGATCGTTGAACCAGAGAACGGGCTTCTCGAAGCGCCCGTGCAGTTCTCCCGCGAGCGCCTCCAGCACGAGTCGGCGTCGTTCGTAGTCGATGTAGGCGCCGTCGTGCCAGCGGGAAGCCGGCAGATGGACGCGGAGCACGGTCACGTTGGGGTGACCTTCCGGCGAGCGGATCACGGTTTCGCCGGTCGGAATATCGAGGCAATGGGTCTCGACGAACAGAAGCGGGTGGCGTCGCGCGAGACGGGAAAGGAATTGCTGCGGGCGCTGCCAAACCCAGTCCCAACTGAGGTGGCAAAGCGCGATGATCGGGAAGGCGGAATCGATTCTGGCCCGCTTCGCATCGAGCTTTCCGGATCGGATCTGCTCGTCGAAAAATCCCGTGCTCCGAGCGATTGTTCCGGTGAATCCACCGAATGAGAATGCAAGATTTGCGGCCGAGGATGGTGGGAGCGACATAATGAACGAGGGCTGCGCCGCGGCCCCGCGAACGCGGCCGGGCTGGTTATGGGTGAGGGATGAAGATGAACCAAACGCGTCCCAGCCGCGCGCGTGCCACGGAGACAGCCACTCTCGCGTCCGTTTTCAGCGCAGCTACTTCCGTCTTTTTTAACCAAAACACCTCCGTGCCGAGCGGTGCATAATGCACCCCCGCCCCATTTTACCCGCGTGCAAAACGCCCCGCCGCGCCGGGCACGACTTGCACGCGTCTCCGGCGCCTGCTTTGAGTCATCGATCCCCTGCCCGTCACCTCTATGAACGCTCCCCGCGCGCTATTGCCTTGGGTCCTCTTCGGCGGCTCCGTCGCCGCAAATATTATCCTGATCGCCCGCGGCCCCGCCTCCGAGTCCGGGTCGGCCGCCCTTCGCGCCGAAGTCCACGGGGACGCCGCCGCCGCCGTTCAAGCCTCGCGTCCGTCCGCCGACTCCGCCGCCGCGCTCCCGGCCGAAGCGTGGAAAAACGTCTACGCCGAGGATCTGTCCGCTTTGACCCGAAACCTGCGCGCGGCCGGCCTGCCCGACCGGCTCGTGCGCGCCATCGTCGGCGCGGAGATCAACGAGCGCTTCAAGGCACGCGAGGACGCGCTGAAACCGAAGCAGGCTCCGTCGAACTATTGGGAGACGCAGGATTTCTACGAGCGCAACGCCGGCGAGACCCTCGAGGGCCGCCTCGCCCGGCTCGACCTGCGCCGCGAAAAAGACGCCCTGCGCGTGGCGCTGCTGGGCGAAGAGGCGCCCAAGCCCGGCGACACCAATCCCATCCCGCCCGCCAAACGCGACGAGCTCCGCCGCATCACCGAGGATTACGACGCGATGATCCAGCAGATCGAGTCGGAGAGCCGCGGCATGCCCCTCGCCTCCGACCGGCAGAAACTGGAGTTCCTGCGCGCCGAGAAGGACAAGGAACTGCGCGAGCTGCTGAGCCCCGAGGAATTCGAGGCGAACCAGCTGCGGACCTCCCGAATCGCGCAGAGCCTCCGCTGGGAGCTGGCCGGCTTCAAACCCTCCGAGGACGAGTTTGTGCTCATCCACAAGCTCAAGGAGTCCGATCCCGAACTTTCGCGCAACGCCGACAACAGCTACAC
>CAMLNJ010000176.1 GCA_946481225.1 uncultured Verrucomicrobiota bacterium
CGTGCCCGCATGATCCAATCCTTCATCCTCAGCGACGGCAAAGTCGTCGGCCGCGACCTCGAACTCGAGGCCCTCCGCCTCGTGCACGGCGACAAGGGTCTCGTCCTCTGGGTCAACCTCTCGAACCCCACCCCCGAGGAGACCAAGGCCATCCTCGAAGGCGTCTTCCAGTTCCACCCGCTCGCCATCGAGGACTGCGTCGCCCCCTCCTCTCTCCCCAAGGTCGAAGACTACGAAGACTACCTCTTCCTCGTCATGCACGCGGTGGACTTCAACCGCACCGACAAGTTCACCACCACCGAGCTCAACCTCTTCCTCGGCCGGGAATTTCTCGTCACCTTCCACCCCGCCCCGCTCAAGTCCGTCGCCGGTGTCCTCGAACGCTGCGCCAAGGCCACCGGCATCGTCGCCCGCGGCCCCGACCGCCTCGCCCACCTCGTCCTCGACGCCCTCGTCGACCAC
The DNA here is from genome assembly GCA_946481225.1 of uncultured Verrucomicrobiota bacterium. Next base: position 463 of record CAMLNJ010000176.1, read on the forward strand.
TACAAGCCCGTCACCGACGAGTTTCGCGCCGATCTCGAGAAAATCGAGGAGGACGTCCTCTCCGGCGAGGCCCGCGACCTCACCGCGCGCCTCCTCGCCGTCCGCTCCGATCTCAACACCCTGCGCGCCGCCATCCGCCCCCAACGCGAAGTCGTCGCCCGCCTCGCCCACGGCGAGTCGAAGATCATCCGCCCCGTGATGCTCCCCTACTTCCGCGACCTGCGCGACAACCTCGTCCGCATCGAAGAAACCACCGCCACCCACGCCGACCAGCTCCTCATCTCCTTCGACCTCCACCTCAGCCGCTCCGACTTCGAGGCCAACCGCGGCATCAAGGCCCTCACCGCCCTCACCGCCATCACCCTCCCCGCCACCGTCGTCAGCACCTGGTATGGCATGAACTTCGAGCACATGCCCGAGCTCGCCCCCGCCTGGGCCTACCCCGTCGTCTGCGCCGCCACCCTGGTCCTCACCTACCTCACCTTCCGCTGGTGCCGCCAACGCGGCCTCTTCTGACTAATCACGGGCGCCATGATCACCACGCTCGTCTACCGCGACCACCGCGTCTCGGCGCTCAACCCGCCGCCCGAGACCCTCGCCGCCCTCCGCGCCGAGCCCGGCGTCATGCTCTGGGTCGACCTCAGCGAGCCCACCCCCGAGGAGACCGCCGCCATCCTCGAAAAACTCTTCGCCCTCCACCCCGTCGTCATCGAGGACTGCACCACCGACTCCCCCTTCCCCAAGATCGACGCCTTCGACGACTACCTCTACCTCGTCATGCACGCGGTCGATTACTCGAAGACCGACAAGTTCACCACCACCGACCTCGATCTCGTCCTCGGCAAGAGCTTCCTCCTCACCTTCCACCGCCAGCCCCTGCGCCTCGTGCAACAAGTCCTCGAGCGCTACTCCCGAGGCGGCCCCGGCGCCACCCCCGTGCGCGGCCCCGACCGCTTCGCCCACACCCTCCTCGACCAGCTCGTCGAGGCCTACCAGCCCGCGCTCGTCGAGCTCCGCCAGGAACTCGAGTCCATCGAGGAAGCCGTGCTCGGCGCCCCCGACCACCGCGACCTCTTCCCCCGCGTCGTCGCCCTGCGCAAGGAGCTCGCCAACCTCCGCCAGATCGTGCGCCCCCAGCGCGCCGTCGCCGCCGAGCTCGCCGCCGGCAAACCCGGCTTCATCCGCCCCGCCATCCTGCCCTACCTCCGCGACCTCTCCGAAGATTTCGCCCGCATCGAAAGCCAGGCCGCCGTCTGGGGCGACCAGCTCATCCTCAGCTTCCGCCTCTACCTCAAGCGCGCCACCAGCCAGACCAACGAAGGCATCAAGATCCTCACCGGCCTCACCGCCGTCACCACCCCCTCCCTCCTCGTCGGCGGCTGGTATGGCATGAACTTCGAGCACATGCCCGAACTCGCCCCCGCCTGGAGCTACCCCGCCGTCCTCGTCTTCACGCTGCTTTCCACCGTCGTCCTCGTCCGCTGGCTCCGCCAACGCCGCTGGATGTGACCCCGCCCCCGGGGAGGCCGAGCCCCGGCTCGGCCTCCCCTTCAGTGTCTCGAGTTTCAGGGTCTCACCCATCCGTCAGCCCTCAAGTTCCCGCGCTTCACTCCTCTTCTTCCCGCTCCTCGCGCCCATGACCTCCCCGCGTCCCCGCCCCGCCGCCAAGCCGAAGGGTTCCCGCACGTTATACTTCGCGGGGGTGATTTTCTCGGCGAAGAATCTGTTGGGAAACGCCTACCTCGCCGAGGCCGTCCACGCCGCCTCGCACGGCCGCTACCTGTGCCGCCTCCCGCAAGACATCGAGGTGCGCGGCCAGCACCCGCACCTCATCCGCGACGCCGACATCCGCGCCCTCCTCTCCTGCGATCTCGCCCTCTTCAATTTCGACGGACCCGAGCTCGATAGCGGCACCGTCGTCGAGTTCATGTTCGCCAAGTTCGCCGACATTCCCTGCGTCATCCTCCGCACCGACTTCCGCTCCGCCGGCGACCAAGGCCCGGGCCGCGATCCCTGGAACCTCATGGCGAGCTTTTACCCCCGCACCGTCTCGGTCTCGGTCAACAGCATCGCGCTCTACAAAAAAGCCTACGCCGCCGCCCGACGCGCCCGCCTCGACGACCTCACGCGCCTCGCCGGCCAGCACAGCTCCGCCACCGCCCAAACCCTCTGCGAGCAAATCGCCGCGCAAGTCGTCAAAGCCTTCGACAAAGCCGCCCGCCTCGAGCCCGCCATGCCCAGGCACCTCCGCGAGGAGGTTTATCAGTGGCTCGCCCTCATGCCCGGCCTCCGAGGCAACGCGAAAAAACTCCGCAAGGACCTCGAGCACCTCCTCGAACGCAAAGTGCAACGCGACCTGCTCTGAAACAGAACGACGGAAAAACAGAACGACAGAGGACAGAGCGACAGAACCACAGCCAGCCTCCAAGTCCTCCGCTCTTTCCGCCGCCCCGCGGCGTCTTCCCTCCCCTCTGCGGCTCCGTCATTCCGTCATTCGTCATTCTGTCGCTCTGTCCTTCCGCCCCTACGCTGCTCTGTCCTCTGTCGCTCTGTCGTTCTGTCGTTCTGTCGCTCCATCCATGCTCACCATCCTCTCCCACCCCCTCGCCGGCCACGCGCTCACCCACCTGCGGAACCACGCCACCAAACCCGCCACCTTCCGCGCCCTCGCGCACCAGCTCGGCCTCATGCTGGCGCTCGAAACTACACGCGATCTCCCCACGCGCGGCCACGCCGTCAACACGCCCCTCGAACCCCACACCGGCCACATCCTCGACCAAGGCCTCGTCGTCGTGCCCATCCTCCGCGCCGGCCTCGGCATGGTGCAGCCCTACCTCGACCTCTTTCCCGACGTGAGCGTCGGCTACGTCGGTCTCGAACGCGACCACGCGACCGCCGTCGCGCGCAGCTACTACTGCAAGCTCCCACCCCTCGCAGGCAAACGCGTCCTCTGCGTCGACCCCATGCTCGCCACCGGCGGCAGCGCCGTCACCGCCCTCGACCTCCTTCGCGAAGCCGGCGCCGCCGACCTCCGCCTCGTCGTCATCGTCGCCGCCCCCGAAGGAGTGTCCGCCGTCCACTCCGCGCACCCGACCGTGCCGATCTTCACCGCCGCCCTCGACCGCGAGCTCAACGCCAAGAAATACATCCTCCCCGGCCTCGGCGATTTCGGCGACCGCCTCTTCGGCACCTGAACCGATCTGCCGCACGAGTTCGTCCAAGCTCCGCATACCCCTTCCCGTGGCCTGCGGCAACCAGCTGCGCGCTCGCATCCCGACCACCCGATCACCGGCTTTCACCCGGCCGCCCACTCCGCTTCCCCGATCCACCTGCTTTCACCCCGCCCTCACCCAAAACAGATCAGCGGCGTAACCACCTTCGCCAACAACGCGTCCCGATCGGCACGCCCTTGCTCAAGCACGCGGCAAACCAACTCATGCCGGCTCCCTCGCGCCTCCCCCTCCTCTTCTCGCTGACCTTGGCCTTGTGCGGCTTCGCCACCCCGAATGCCAACGCCGCCGCGATCCCCGGCCCCGCCGGCATCTTCGTGATCGGAGACACCCGGACCGTCCCCGGCGAAATCGCCAAATTCGATTTCGGCTTCGTCGCCGGCTACACGCTTCGCGCGCCTTGGACTTCCCTGGAAACCTGGAACGAGGCCACGCAATCGCCCGCCTACGATTTTTCCCGCCTCGACTCCTCCCTCGAGGAACTCCGCGCCCGGGGCAAACGCATGACCCTCGAGGTCTTCATCGACACCGTCCCCGACTACATCCTCGCCCTCCCCGGCACCGTCACTTGGACCAACCCCCACCCGACCCGCGGCGGCGTCCGCGTCGTCCCTTGGGACGCCAACGCGCTCGCCGCCTACGCCGCGCTGCTCCAGGCCATGTCCAACCACGTCGTCGCCGGCACCTCTTGGCGCATCGCCGACCACCCCTCCTTGCAATCCGTCGACTCATCCATCGTCGGACTCCAAGGCCTGCGCGAACTCTCCGGCACGCTGGTCAACCACCCCGAATACACGCGGCAACGCTTCGTCGATTCCGTCCTCGCCGCCGTCCACCTCAGCCGCGCGGCCTTCCCGGACAAATACGGCTTCCTCGCCCTCTTCCTCATGGAAGACGGCACCCCAAGTCCGTCCCTCGACGACACGATCCTCGCCCGCCTCCTCGCCGAGTTTAACCAACCCGGCGGCCCCACCCTCGGCTTTTTCCAGGAAACCCTCTCCGACACCGGCCCCACCACTTCCGGGGTCGGCTCGCTCCTCGCCCAGGCTTCGAGCGAAACCTACATCCTGTTCCAAGCCCTTCGCCCCTGGGTCCTCGTCCCCTCCGACGGAGGCGTGCGTCCGCCCGAGATCGCCAGCGCCACCCCGCTCGCCGGACTCGAGCGCGCCTGGACCCAGTTCCAGGCGCCCTATGTCGAGCTCTACGGCGCCGACATCCTCAACACCGACAACCACGCCGGCCTGCGCCGCTGGAGCAGCTTCCTCCGCGCCGTCGACGACAGCCGCCACCACCGCGACACACCCCGGCTCGAGCAAATCGCCCCCGGTGAATATCGCCTCCGCTGGACCCACGACGCCCTCCTCACGCGACGCGTCTTGTCCTCCCCCGACCTCGCGACCTGGAGCCCCCTCGATCTCGCCGAGCCCCTCGACGGCGAGGTAACCGTGCCCGGCCCCGCCGAAAAAACCTTCTACCGCCTCGAGACCCTGATGCCGACTCGCTGAACTGCCCTCATACCTGGACTGCGGCAGCCTGCTGCCGCCCTGGCCTTCAGCGCAGCCTGCTGCCGCCCTGGCCTTCAGCGCAGCCTGCTGCGCGCATCCCTCACTCCGCCCCCACCGCCTGAAACCCCACGCGGTGAAACATCGTCGGGCTCTTCCACGAGCAAAGCCCGAGCTGCATATCTCGCCCCGCGTCCCACAGCCACGGGTTCGTAAAGCGTCGCCCGGTCAGGTCCCAGCTCCGCTGCACGCGCCCCCTCCAGATCGCCGTCACGCGCGCACCCCGCACTCCCAGCGTCACCGACTGTCGCTCCCCATTCCGCAGCGCGCCGGGGAAATTCTCCCCGTGCGCCCGCATGTCCTGGTCGTCGATCATCTGGATGCCGCCCAGCCCCGCGTCCCACGCATCGAGTTCAAACACGCCCACGCCCGAGCTCGTCGGCAAAAAAACGCCCACCGAGTTCCGCCCCGACACGCGCGTGAACTCCACCTTCACATCATAACGAAAATCCGCCGGCACCTGCACCGGCAGCCGCAGCGCGCACACGCCCGCATCCGAACGCAGCTCCTCGCCCGCGCGCTCCCACCCGCCCGCCGCGCGATCCCGCCCTGGCTCCACATCGGCCAAAATTGATTGAATCCCCGCGACCGCCTCCCCCTGGGAACGCCGAGCCCCAGCTCGGCCCTCCGCTCCGCCTTCCTCTACGCGCTCCGCGCGCCGCGCTCGACCTTCGACATTCGGACCTTCGACCTGCGACCGACCGCCTTCCCCCACTAACGTCACATACACCAAGACCGCTCCCACCGCACAGGCTCCGCCCGCCACAATCGCCGCCCACCTCCGCCCGCGCCCGCGCGACCACCCGCCGCCCCCCATCGCCGCACCCAGCCGCCGCGCAAACTCCCCCGCGCTCCCGGGCCGCCGCCCCGGCTCCGCCGCCAGCGCCGCCGCGATCACCGCGTCCACCGCCTTGCCCACGCCCGCCACCCGCGACGCCGGCTCAAACACCCCGCGCGGCACCTTCCCCGTGAGCATCTGATAAGTCATCACGCCGAGCGCATACACATCCACCGCGCCCGACACCCCAGTCCCCTCCCCCGCTCCGCCCCCGCCCATCTGCTCCGGCGCCATGTAATCCACCGTCCCGAACACCACCCCGCTCATCGTCAGCGTCGTCGTGAACCCCGCCCCCTCCGCGCGCGCCAACCCAAAATCCCCCAGCGCCAGCCCGCCATCGCCGCGCACCAGCACGTTCGCCGGCTTCAAATCGCGATGCACCACGCCCTTCGCGTGCGCCGCGTCCAGCGCCTCCGCGATCTGCGCCACCCACGCCGCCAC
>CAMLNJ010000177.1 GCA_946481225.1 uncultured Verrucomicrobiota bacterium
CGGGAACGTTTCGGCGCGACCCGCCGGCGGGCGAGATCGAGGCGGTGAAGAATCGGAACACGCAGGGGGATCCGCTGGCGGCCTGCTGGTTGGCTATCGCGGGAGCGGCCTTGATGTGGAGTTGGTGGCCGCCCCGGACGGGCGCGGGCGGAACGCCGCAAAGAAAGGTGAAAAGCGTGAACGGCCGGAGAGAGGCGGTGGCCACATGAGCCTCGGCTTGGGCGCGCCCGAGTGGCTGTTTTTGGTTCCGGCGCTGGGAGCGCTGGGCTGGCGGGTGAAGCGGCTCCGTTTGGGCGAGCCGTTGCGCGTGCTTCTGCTGGCTACGTTGGTGTTAGCCTTGGTCGATCCGCAGGTCCGGGTGGGCGGCGGCGGGCTGGATCTGTGGGTTCTGGTGGATCGGTCCGATTCGGCGGCCGCGTCGGCTGCGGCGCAGGCGCCGGAGGTGGGGGCGATCTTGGAAAAGGCGCGCGGCCGGGACGACCGGGTGTTCTATGTCGACTACGCGGTGGACGCGCAGCGGCGGGATCAGGGCGACCCGGTCTTGCGCGGGGGCACGGCGAGAACGAACACGGCCGTGGCGCTCGATCTTGCCTTGGGGCAGATGCGCGAGGGACGCCCGGCGCGACTGCTCCTGTTGACGGACGGTTACGCGACGGAGCCCCTCGGCGACGTGGCGGAGAAGGTGCTGCGGCGCGGGGTGCCGTTGGACTACCGGCTGCTGGGCGAGGGCCTGGGCGAGGATGCGCGCGTGGGCGCGGTGGAGACTCCGGCGCGCGTGCTGCCGGGCGAGGCTTTCATGGTGGAGTTCACGGTGCTCGGTCGCGGCGACGGCGAGGTGCCCTGGGAAGTGTGGCGCGGAGGCGAAAAGGCGGCCGCGAGCGGCGTGGCGCGGCTACGCGACGGCGTGGCGCGGGTGCGGTTGACGGACCGGCTTGGTGGCTCGGGCGCGGTGCGCTACGAGGCGCGGATTTCGCCCAAGGAAGATGCGCATCCGGAAAATAACGCGGCGGGCGCCTGGGTCGAGGTGGCCGGCGGAGGCCGCGTGTTGCTGGTGACGAATTATCCGGACGATCCGCTGGCCCGGTTGCTGGCCGCGCAGGGCTTGCGCGTGGAGGTGGCGCCGAATCCCGGCGCGCTGAACGCGGCGTCGCTGACGGGGGCGCGGCTGGTCGTGCTGAACAATGTGCCGGCGCACCGGGTCGCCTCGGAGTTCCTGGCCGCGCTGGATTTCTTCGTGCGGGAGCAGGCGGGCGGGTTGCTGATGGTCGGCGGAGAAAACAGCTTTGGCGCGGGAGGGTATTTTTCCTCGACGGTGGATCCGCTGCTGCCGGTGTCGATGGAGCTGCGCAAGGAGCACAGGAAGCTGGCCACGGCGATGGCGGTCGTGCTCGACCGCTCGGGGAGCATGGCGGCGAGCGCGGGGGGCGGCCTGACGAAGATGGACCTCGCGAACACCGGCACGGCGCGGGCGATCGAGCTGCTAGGCAACTTCGACGCGGTCTCGGTGCATGCGGTGGACTCGGCGCCGCACGAGATAGTCGCGTTGGCGCAGGTGGGACCGAACCGGCAACGCATGCTCGAGTCGGTGCGGCGGATCGTGAGCACCGGCGGCGGGATCTACGTCTATGAGGGGCTCAAGGCGGGCTGGGAGCAGTTGCGGCGCGCGGAGACGGGGCAACGGCACCTGGTGTTGTTCTCGGACGCGGCCGACTCGGAGGAGCCGGGCGATTACGTGAAGTTGCTCGCCGAGATGCGGGCGGCGGGCGTGACGGTGAGCGTGATCGGGCTCGGGTCGGAGACGGATGTGGACGCGGCTTTCCTGAAGGACGTGGCGGCGAAGGGCGGGGGGCGGATGTTCTTCACCCGCGACGCGGGAGAACTGCCGGCGATCTTCGCGCAGGAGACGGTGTCGGTGGCGCGTTCGGCCTTCATCAAGGAGCCGACCGGCTCGTCGGGCACCCCTGGATGGACGGAGATCGCGGCGCGGGCTCCGAAGTGGTTGTCATCAGTGGATGGATACAACCTGAGCTATTTGCGCGAGGGGGCGACGGCCTCGCTGGTGACGACGGACGAATATCAGGCGCCTTTGGTGGCGGCCTGGGCGCGGGGCGCGGGGCGGGTGGCGGCGGTCTCGTTTCCGCTCGGTGGAGCATATTCCACGAAGGCGCGGATGTGGCCGGACTACGGCGATTTTGCGCAGACCCTGGGCCGCTGGCTGGCGGGCGAGGACGCGCCGGCGGGGCTCGCGGTGCGCACCGAGGTCCGGGGCGAGACCTTGACGGTGGAGTTTTTGCATGACGAGGCGTGGTCGGGGCGGATCGCGCAAACTCCGCCGGTGGCCGCGCTGGCGGGCAAGGCGGGCGTGGCGCGGGCGCTGGTCTGGGAGAAGATCGAGCCGGGGATGTTTCGCGCCACGGCGCGGCTGGAACCCGGGCAGGCGGCGCGGGGCGTGGTGCGCGTGGGCGCGGCGGTCTTGCCTTTTGGCCCCTTGGGCACGGCGGGCGAGGCGGAGTGGGCTTATGATCGGGAAGCGTTGCGGGAGCTGCGTCAACTGGCGGCGCGCAGCGGCGGAGGTGAGCGACTGGATCTGGCGGCGGTGTGGGATGCGCCGCGGCGGGTGGAGGGGCGAAGCCTGCGCGCCTGGTGGCTGGCGGCGGCGGCGGCGCTGCTGGTGATCGAGGCGGGCGTGGCGCGTTGGGATCTAAGACGAGCCCGGCGTTGGAGGTTCTGGCGGGCGGCGGCGGGGTGATTGTCGGCGCGCGGGCGGGCGGCGGGCCGCGGCGGTGCAAGGGGCGGAGATTTGGCTTGGAGCGGGCGGAGGCGGCCAGCACGGTGCGCGGATGTTAAGAATTCTCTTCGTCGGTGACATCGTGGGGCGGCCCGGGCGCGAGATGTTGATGGAGCGTCTGCCGCGGCTGCGCTCGGAGCTGAAGCTCGACGCGGTGATCGCCAACGGCGAAAACGCCGCGGCGGGCGCGGGCATCAACGGGGGCATCGCGAAGGGGTTGATCCAGAGCGGCGTGGACGCGATCACGCTGGGCGACCATGTCTGGGACCAGCGCGGCTGGGAGTCCGAGATCGACGATTTTCCCAAGGTATGCCGTCCGGCCAACCTGCCCGGCGCCTGCCCCGGGGCGGATCATGTGATCGTGAACGTGAAGGGCGTGCGCCTCGCCGTGTTTACCGTGCTCGGGCGGACCTACATGGGGCTGAAGGCCGAGTGCCCGTTCCTCTGCGCGGACGAGATGATGCGCCGGCTGGCGACGGACGCGGACGCGTTTTTCGTGGAGGCTCACATGGAGGCCACGAGCGAAAAAATCGCGCTCGGCTGGCATCTTGACGGACGGGCGGTGGCGGTGCTCGGCACGCACACGCATGTGCCGACGGCTGACGCGAGCGTGCTCCCGAACGGCACGGGGTTCATGTGCGACGTGGGCATGACCGGCCCCTACGCGTCGGTGCTCGGCCGCGAGGTGAAACCGGTGGTGGAGCGTTTTCTCGACGGAATGCCGCGCAAATTCGAGGTGGCCGAGGGCGACGTGCGCATCTCGGGCGCCATCGTGGATTACGACGAGGTTTCGAAACGCACCGCGAAGGTGGAGCTGTTGCACCTTCGGCGCGGGCGGTGAACCGGCGGGCCTTCGCCGGCTCACGCAGCGGGCGTCAGCGCGCTTCCGGACCGCGGCGGCGGACCCGGCGGGATGCGACCAGCATGAGCCCGCCGGCGCCGAACAGGACGGCGGTCGTGGCCGGTTCGGGAATGGCGCCGATAGTCACCGCTTGGTCCGGCGTCGTTTCGTAGGCGTAGCCCGAGATGCTCAGGGTGGGCGTCGAATCGAAGGACGTGATGGTCAACCCGACGAAGCCGTAATGGTAGGAGGCGCCGTCCATGAAGCGGAATCCGGCGAAATGCACCTGTCCATCGGTCCATTGGCCTTGGTCGGTTGGGCTGCCGAGAATCACCAGGTGGCGGGTGAGCGGCAGTGATTTGTCGCTCGTCGTATACCAGGCGGCGCCGGCGTCGACGACGGCGCCGGGAGCCAAGGCGGTGACCTGCTCGGGCGGGCCGGGGCTGAAAATGAGCTCCACGTCGTTCAGGCGTGAATCGAGTCGAACGAATTTCTCCACGAGGCCGCTCGAGCCGAGCGAGTCGCTGATGGTCAGGTCGAGCGAATAGGTGCCGGAGCCGACCGCGATGTTGGAGATCGAGACGGCTGACGAGGATGTATTCACTCCGCCGACCGGAGGCGAGGGCGCCGGCGTGGACTGGTTTTGATAGGCCGGCACCGAGGACAGATCGACGAAAACCAAGGCTCCGCGGGCGGGCAGGAGGGAGCCGACGAGAAGTGGAAGCAACATCCAAGAGGCGGGGTGTTTCATTGGAGGAGCGGACGGGCTGGGGTTACCTGACGGAATGGCGTGAATCGGGGCTTTTACTGAAGCGCCCGTAAGGAAAGCCATGCCGGGGATGGGAATGGCTCACAAGCGCTTCTTCTTGAGGGATTCACCCGACGTCCGTGTTACGAAGGCGTCGCCCTGTGCTTGCCGGCGGATTCTTCGGAGGAGAGTCGTTGGATGTAGGTCGCGAAGTCGGGGTCTTCTCCGCTGAGAAGCGAAGGCAGGGCTTCGCGGAAATCGGGGCGGCGGCACCATTCGCGCATGTAGTCCTCCCAGGATGCCCAGAGGCGGGCCTCGTCGCGATCCATGTCCTCCTCGTAGACGAGGATGTAGGCGCGCTCGAACAGCGCGACGAGGATCTCGAAGAGCACCATGCGGCGTTCCTGCTGCTCGGGCGTGGGCGGCGCGGCGAGGGCGTTCCGGGTGGTGAGCTGGAGATCGGCGTTCTTGAGGACGAGTTCGAGGAACTCGGCGTATTGGTCCGAGAGGCGGACGTAGACCTCCTCCTCCTCGTTCTTTCGCTCCTTCCGCTGGTCGCGGAGGTAGACCCAGATGCCGAAGGGGAGGCCGAAGATGGTGACAACGTAGCTGAGCGCCTCGAGGATTTCCAGAAACGTCATGCCACCAAGGTGGCGGCGCGGCTCGCGGGGTCAACCGGGGCGGTCATCGCGCCGCGCATGTCGCCGGCGCGGAGGAACTGGCGGTGAAAGGCGAAGGCGTGCTCCGGATCGAAGGGCTCGTGTCCCTCGCGGGCGATGGCAAGGTAACGGCGCAGGTCGGGACGGAAGTCGGGGTGGGCGCACTTCTCGATGATGAGCTCGGCGCGCTGGCGCGGATCGAGGCGGCGCAGATCGGCGACCCCGTGCTCGGTGACAAGGACCTGGACGGAGTGCTCGCTGTGGTCGGCGTGCGTGACGAGGGGAACGAGGGTGCTGATCTTGCCGTTTTTCTGAAGGGAGGGGCAGGTGAAGATCGAGAGGTGGGCGTTGCGGGTGAAGTCGCCCGAGCCGCCGATGCCGTTCATCATGGTCTTCCCGAACAGGTGCGTGCTGTTGATGTTGCCCTGCAGGTCGGCCTCGATGGCCGTATTCACCGATATGATACCGAGGCGGCGCACGATCTCGGGGTTGTTGCTGATCTCCTGGGGGCGCAGGACGAGGCGGCCGCGCAGGGCGGGGAGCTCGGCGTAGAGGGCCTTGAGCGCGGGCGGGCTGAGGGTGAACGAGCAGCCGCTGGCGAACTTGAGCTTGCCCTGTCGGAGGAGGGCGAGGGTGGCGTCCTGCAGCACCTCGGAATACATGCTGAAGCGCGGGATCTCGGGGTGCGCGCCGAGGGCGCCGAGGACGGCGTTGGCGATGTCGCCGACGCCGGACTGGAGCGGCAGGAACTCGGTCGGGATGCGGCCGGAGCGAAGCTCGGCGGCGAGGAAGTTGGCGACGTTTTCGCCGATCCGGGTGGTGACGGCGTCGGGCTCGGCGAAGGCGCCCACCTCGTCGTCGCGATCGGTGTGGACGATGCCGACGATCTTGGAGGGATCGAGCTGGAGCCAGGGTTGGCCGATGCGATCGGAGACGGAGTAGAGCGGGATCTCGTTCCGGTAGGGCGGGTCGATAGGCTCGTAGATGTCATGCACGCCGCAGAGGGCGACGGGGTGGCGGCGATTGAGCTCGAGGATGATCTTCGAGGCGCAGCGGGCGAAGGTCGGGGCGGCGCCGACGCCGCTGGTCAGGACGACGCGGCCGTCGGGCGTGATATCGGCGATTTCCAGGACGGCCCAGTCGATCTCGCCGAGCGCGCCGGTGCGCACGTGTTGCGGGAGCTGGCTGAGATGGAGATCGAAAAAGCGCACGCGGCCGGAGTTGATCGCTTTCCGGAGATCGGGGTCGGACTGGTAGGGCGTGCGGAAAGAGATGGCCTCGGCCTTGGCGAGCGCGCCGTCGAGCGAGGGCCCGGTGGAAGCGCCGGTGATCACTCCGATCTGGAAGGCCCGGCCGGCGGCGTGCTCGTTTTGGGCGAGGGCGGCGAGGGCCGTCGGAATCTCCTTGGGCGCTCCGGCGGGGGTGAAGCCGCCAAAAGCGACGGTATCGCCGTGGGAAATGAG
>CAMLNJ010000178.1 GCA_946481225.1 uncultured Verrucomicrobiota bacterium
TTGGTCAGCACGAAGGAGCCGATATCCACGGCATTGCGGATCATCCAGGGCAGCGAACGCGGGCTCCCGCTTTACCAGCGGCGTATCCTGGTGGAAAGCCGCTGGGTGGACGGAACCAGCACGCCTGGGCGGAAGGGACGCTAGTTCCGTTTTGTCTGGAGCGGTTCAAATGAAGTTGTAGCCACGGCCGTGGCTACACGGGGCGGGGACGGAACACGCGGGGATTTCTCCGGTGCGTATCCGAGCTTTGCTCGTTCCGTCGCCCGGCCTCCCAACCCGCGTGCTCCCGGCTTCAGCGCCGGTTCGGCCACCAGGGGCCTGGGCGCCGCTTGGTGATTTGCTCGGACTCCGCCGGCTCCGGTCGCTCGGGCGTGGCGGGGACGGACGGAGGCGGCGCGGCGTTGAGGAAGCGCTCGGGAGGGAGCGCCTCGTCGCTGAAGCGCACCTCGTCGAGGCGGCCGGTGAAGCGGTCGGCGACGCGATTGTTGTATTGGCCGCGGCCGAGGGTCCACATGCCGTTGCGCGAGGGGGCGAAGAGGCCGGTGAAGCCGGAGGCCTGCCCGATTTGGCGGCCGTCGGCATAAAGCGAGAGCGTGCCGGCGGCGGAGTCGCCGACGGCGGCGACGTGATACCAGACGCCGGTCTGCACGGCGTGGGCGCTGTTGATCGCGAGAAGGGTGTTGTCCTTGGTGACCAACTCGAGGCGGAGGCCGTTGGGAGTGGTTCCGGGCGCGGAGGCGTTGTCGGCGTCTTTGGAGAGATAGAACAGCGACTGGCGACCGGCGCCTTCGTTGACGTCGTCGCGGCCGATGAAGGTCTGGACGCCGCCAAGGGCGTCGAACTTGACCCAGGTCTCGATCGTGAAGTTCTCTGGGGACAGGCGGCTGAGGCCTTCGTCGGGCGGGCTGAAGAGGTCGACGTCGCCTTGGATGAGGACGGAGCTGCGGTTGGCGGCGCCGGAGGAGGGGAGCGCCGCGGCGGGAACGTCCGGGGAGAGGGCGGGGCGGTTCCAAGGGTGGAACGGACGGGCGTTGCCGGAAGCGTCGACGACGGGCTGGTCGATCTCCGCGTAGGGGCCGGAAGCGGAGGCGTCGTCGAAACGATAGTAGCCGAGGGTGGCGGCCGAGGCGGCGAGCGCGGGCAGGAGCAGCGCGGCGGCGAGGACGGGACGGCGGTGGGTGCGAGGCGGGTGCGAGTTTGCGATCATGGTGGACAAGGAAAACCTGGGACGCGGCGCGGTTGCGCGGGCGTTGTGCGGCGAAGCGCCCGAGCTTGGGTCGTCAGCGTGTGACGAGGATGCGGTAGAAGCGGCGCGGTTCGGATGGGTCGTATGGCGTGACGAACTGGACGGGGCCGCCGGTGCCGGCGATCGGCTCGCCGACGTCGAGCCAGGACCCCGCGGCGAGGTCGGTGGACGTCTGAAGCTGGTAGGCGTGCCCGGGAACGCCGTCGGCGGTGGTCAGCGTGGCGGTGGCCGGCGTTTCCCCGGCGGCGGGCGCGAGGACAAAATGCGGGGCGGCCGCCTCGGCTTCGGAGATGAGCGCGGAGGCGGGCGTGGCGGCGATCTCGGCGGAGGCGGGGCTCGCGTAGGCGGCGTTGGCGGCGGAGACGACGTAGTAGTAGGTCGTGCCGTAGGTGAGCCCGGAATGGAGCTGGGCGAGCGCGGGGGCGCCGGCGGAGAGGGTCGTGTAAGGACCGCCGCTGACGGTCGCATATTTCACGGTGTAGGTCGCGGCGTCCGGCACCGCGCTCCAGGAGAGGTCGAGCGAGAGGGGGCCGGGCGCGGCGGCGAGGTTTTGCGGGGCGGCGAGGGGGGATGCGAAGAGCGCGATCTGCGAGGCGGAGAGGGCTTCGCTGTAGATGCGGAAGTCGTCGACGGCGCCGTTGAAGTAGGGATCGGCGGCGAACTGGGAACGGCCGATGTAGTTGGCGGTGAGGCTGCCGAGGGAGGCGGGCGTGAGCGTCATCGCGGAGTTGGTGTTGACGAGGGCGCCGTTGACGTAGAGGCGGCCGACGCCGGCGGAGATGGTGACGGCGACGTGGCTCCAGACGCCGGCGGGGAGCGGGGCGGTGCCGGAGAGGCGTTGCTCGTTGTTGTAGCCGGAGTTGGTGATGGCGAAGCGGACGACGCTGCCGTTGGTGGGGGCGAGGAACAGGTAGCCGCCGGCGGTGGCGGTGGGGGCGGTCCCGTTGCCGAAGTCGAAGAGGCGGGCGAAGGTCGCGAGGGTGGTCGGCTTGACCCAGGTCATGATGGTGACGCCGGAGAGTCCGTCGAGGGAACCGGAGGGGAACGCGAGGTATTGGGAGGAGGCGGAGGCGAGTGTAACGGAATTATCGATACGTCCGGAGGACCAGGCGGGCGAGTTGAAGGCGGCGGCGTCGACGGCGCGTCCGCCGGAGTCGGCGGCGACGGCGCCGGCGGTCTCGTCGAGCTTGAGGTGGACGTGCAGCGTGCTCGGGGTCGCGGAGGCCTCGGCGGAGTCGGCGCTCTCGACGCCGGAGGCGTTCACGGTGCGGACGACGTAGTGGTAGGTCGTGCCGTTGGTGAGGCCGGAGTCGAGGTAGGCGAGGGCGGAGACGCCGCTGGCGACGGTCACGTAGGGGCCGCCGCTGGTCGTGGCGCGGCGGACGACGTAGGTGGCGGCGGCTTCGGCGGGGCTCCAAGTCAGGCGGGCGCCGCCGTTTTCCGGGCGGGCGACGAGGCTGGTGGTCGGCTCGGGCGCGGGGGCGGCCAGGGTGGCGAGCTCGGAGGCCGAGAGGGCGCGGCTGTAGACGCGGAAATCGTCGAGGGCGCCGTTGAGGTAGGGGTCGGGCCACTGGGACTTGCCGAGGTAATTTTGCGTGGTGGCTCCGAGGGCGGAGGGGTTGATGGTGATGGAGCCGGAGCCGGCGAGAGCGCCGTTGACGTAGAGCGCGACGGTGTTGCCGGAGCGGGTGACCGCTACATGGGTCCAGGCGCCGGCGGTGAGCGCGATGTTGGCTCCGTTGACGCCTTGTTCGGCGATCGAGGGCGTGCGGATGGCGAAGCGGAGTTTGGCGTTGTTGGGCGCGGTGCCGGTATACTGGGTCGAGAGGAACATGTAGTTCGTCGTGCCGGTGCCGAAATCGAAGATGCGCTGCCAGGTGGCGAAGGCGTTGACCTTGACCCAGGTGGAGACGGTGAAGTCGGTGAGTCCGCTCGCGATGCCGGCGGGCAGGGTGAGGTGCTGATTGGCCGTGGCGGGCATGTTCACGCCGTAGCGGAGGTAGCCGGTGGTCCAGGAGGGGGCGTTGACGAGGGTGGCGTCCCAGCCGTTGCCGGTGGAGTCGCCGGCGGTCGCGCCGGTGTTCTCGTCGAACTTGATGCGGGCGAGCAGATCGGAGGGCGTGGCGGCGGCCTCGGGGGAGTCGGCGCTCTCGCCCTTGGCGTTGGTGGCGCTGACGACGTAGTAGTAGGGCGTGCCGTTTACGACGGCGGTGTCGTTGTAGGTGAGCGTGGCGAGGCCGCTGGCGACGACGGTGTAGGGGCCGCCGGATACGAGGGCGCGTTTCAGGTTGTAGGTCTGGGCGCCTTGGGCGGCGGTCCAGGTGAGGTCGATGCGGCCGGTGCGGGGCGTGGCGGTGAGGGTGAGGGGAACTGCCGGGACGAGGTCGACGAGCGCGGCGATATCGGAGGCGGCGAGCGCGTGGTTGTAGACGCGGAAGTCGTCGATGCGGCCGTTGAAGAGCGGGTCGGCGGCGTATTGGGAGTCGCCGATGAGGTTGTTCGTCGAGCGGATGTCGGAAGGATTGAGGGTCATCGCGGCGTTGGTCGCGACGAGCGCGCCGTTGACGTAGAGGCGGCCGGTGTCGCCGGAAAGGGTCACGGCGACGTGGAACCACTGGCCGGTGGCGGGGATGGTGGTGTTGAGCTCCTGCCCGATACCGTCGCGATAGATGACGAAGCGGAGGTTGCCGCCGCTGGAGGGGGTGAGGAAGAAATAGCGGTCGGTGCCGGTGCCGAAGTCGAAGATGCGCTGCCACGCGGCGCCGCCGTTCCAGTAGACCCACGTGGCCACGGTGAGGTCTTGGGAATCGGCGACGCCGGCGGGCAGGGTGAGGGTGTCGTCCACGCCGTCGAGGACGAGGCCGCGGCCGGTGCGGCCGGTGCCGAAGGCGGGCGAGCCGATGGCGGTGGCGGAGTAGTTGCCGAGCGAGTCGGCGAAGCTGTCTTCGAAGGCGAGACCGGCGCGTTGTTGGTAGGGATAAACCGTGATGGCGAGCGTGGCGTCGGCGGAGGCGCCGGCGGAGTCGGTGACGCGCACGGTGAAGGTGTTGTCGCCGACGTCGGCGGCGCCGGGGGTGCCGGAAAGCGTGCCGTCGGCGGCGACGGCGAGCCAGGCGGGGCCGGAAACCTTTGAGAACACGAGGGTGTCGCCGTAGGCGGCGTCCACATCGGAGGCGTCGTTGGCGAGGGTGATGCCGGCGTAGTAGGGCTGGTCGCGCGTGAGGGCGGGCCGGGAGAGGGTGGTCGAGCTCCAGACGGGGGCGTCGTTGGCGTTGGCGACGTCGATGTAGAGGGTGGCGTCGTCGGTGGCGCCGGCGGAGTCGGTGACGCGGACGACGAAGGCGTTTACGCCGACGTCGGCGTTGGCGGGGGCGCCGGAGAGGGCGCCGTTCGACGCGACGGAGAGCCAGGCGGGACCGGTGAGCTTGGCGTAGGTGAGGGTGCCGCCGTTGGCGTCGGAGACGTGGGCGGCGAGGCCGAGGGCGAGGGCGGAGTAGTTGGCGTCCTCGGTGGCGTCGGCGAGGAGGATGGGATCGCTTGTGAAGACGGGGGCGGAGTTGGCGCCGCCCTGGCCCCAGAGGGCGTAGACCGCGTCGCCGGTGAGACCGTGGTTGTAGATGCGGAAGTCGTCGATGCGGCCTTGGAAGTGGGGGTCGTTGTTCCACATGCTGCGGCCGAGGTAGCAGTAGGGCTGGCCGAAGAGCGGGTCGACGAGGTCGATGGTCTTCGTTTCGACGGGCTTGCCGTTGACGTAGAGCGTGCCGGTGTCGCCGTTGAGGGAGACGGCGAGGTGGACCCACTGGTTGGTCGGCAGGGTGGGGCCGCGGAGGTAGAAGGAGGCGTCGCCCTCGAAGTTTCCGCCACGGGTGGTGGTAATGCCGAACTGGATACCGCCGCCGTTGGAGGCGGCGATATACATGTTTTTTTCGATCTCGGAGCCGAAGTCGAAGACGCGCTGCCAGGCGCCGCCGCCGGTCCAGTAGACCCAGGCGGCGACGGTGATGTCCTGGTAGTTGCCGGAGCCGACGGGGAGCTGCACGTATTGGTCGGAGCCGTTGAGGGAGACGGCTTGGCCGCCGCCGAAGCCGGCGGCGAAACCGGGGGCGGTCGTGCCGCCCTGGAGGGTGGCGTTCCGGGTGCCGGCGACGTCGTCGGCGACGCCTTCGAAGGTGTAGCGGGTGACGAGCTCCTGCGCGACGCGGAGGGGGGCGCTGTCGATTTCGCCGGAGGGCGTGATGGCGGTGACGACGTAGTGGTAGGCGGCGCCGTTGGCGACGGCGGTGTCGGTGAAATTGAGATCGGGGCCGGCGACGGCGCCGATCTGGGTGAAGGGGCCGGCGGCGGAGGCGGCGCGTTTCACGAGGTAGTTCGTGGCGCGGGCGGAGCCCCACCAGTCGAGGGTGACGCGGTTCTTGCTCCAGTGCGCCCGCAGGCCGGAGGGGGCGGGGTCGATGGCGGCGACATCGCGGGCGAAGGTGAGGGACCCGAGGCCGAGCCAGTCGACCTGGGAGGGGTGGATGGCGGTGTTGGGCCGGGGTTCGGGGCGGGTGGCGGCGACGGCGAGTTTGCTCCAAGGGGCCTCGATACCCTTCACGCCGGCGTAGTGATTGTAGACGAGTTCGAACTGGTAGTATTGGCCGAGTCCGCGGGTGACGCCGGAGACGTCGCCTTCGGTGTAGCCGAGGGTGGAGTTGCGGTGGCGGACGTTGGGGACGTCGTTCCAGAGATTGTATTTCGCGTTGTATTCGAAGGCGCGGAGAACGCGGTTGTTGTCCCAGGCGAAGAGGTCGTCGCCCTGGTTCCAGGCCATCTGGCAGAAGAGGGCCATGGCATACCAGCCGCCCATGTTGTGGCCTTGGTCGCGGTTGGTCTCCTCGCCTTGGGCGAGGCCGCCGGGGTGGACATACCAGGCGGCGCGTTCGGCGCGGCTGTTGCCGGGGCCGTATTTGAAGAAGTCGACGGCCTGCTCGTAGACGGCGCGGTTGTCGCAGAGGATGCCGATGGCGGCCATGGAGGCCATGTTGGCGGTTTCCCAGTTGAGGCGGTAGTGGGTGTTGCCGCCCTGGCGCCAGAAGGTGTCGTGCTTGCGCCAGAGGAGGTCGAAGTTGGCGGGGTAGAAGACCCGCATCATCATGGCCTTGTAGGCTTGTTTCTGCGCCTCGGGCCAGCCGGGGTAGGTGGAGAGGATCTCGCCGCCGCTGGCGAAGAGGTAGCCGCAGATGCC
>CAMLNJ010000179.1 GCA_946481225.1 uncultured Verrucomicrobiota bacterium
TTCCTCGGGCACGTCGGCATGCACTGTAGGAATGTCCGCGCTGGCGAGCGCCGCACGCTGTTCGGGGCCGCAGCTGTCGCAAGGAAGCAGCAGCGCTCCGACCACGCCGCGCGCGTGAAGAACCCCAGGCAATCGCGCCCAGCCCTCACCGCCCGCCGCGATGGGATCGAGCTTGAATCCAAGCGAGAGCGCGTGTCGCTCCGCCCCTTGGCGCAAAAGGATCTGTCGGCGCCGGGTTGCCGGCGAAAGGCTCGATTCCTCGTCCGGGACCACGAGCGCGATCACGCCGCGAAACGCGGAAGAGCGGGATCGGCGCATCAGCTCGCTCGCGACCGGGTCGAGCCGATATCCAAGGACGCCGGCCTCCTCGACCACGCGCTGGCGGGTCGACTCTTTCACGCGCGGGCTGCCGCGCAGCGCCTCCGAAACGGTGGCGCGGGAGAGATTCAGCCGGGCGGCCAGGCTGCGAATCGAGAGTGTTTCGGACATCGGAACGGGGGGCGGAGATCGGCGTTCCCTTCCAAGCGCCGATCAGGCCGGCGGGAGCACGCGGAAGCGAAAATCGCGGAAGCGGACCGCGCCCTTGCCGCCGGCGTAGAGGGCGGGGCGCAGGCTGAGGAAGGCGCCGGCCACGTTGTGGTGGTAGCAGGAGATTTCGAACTGCATCCAGTGGCGCGTCCATGACTCGCCATCCGGGCTGTGCCACGTGGTCATGACGTCGCCGGCGTTGCGCAGGCGCAGGAAGAAGCGCCGCCCGATCTGCGCGGGCTTGGCGAAACTCGCGGTGTCGCCTTTGCCGTATTCGAGGAGCGCGGTGTCGGAGAATCCGAGGCCGGCGAAGAGTCGCTCGCTGTAGAAAACCAGAAGGCCGCCGGTGGCGCCGGGGTCGATCTCGACCTCGACCTGCATCTCGTAGTCGTGCTCGCCGGTGATGAAGGAGAGGACGGAGCCGTCCTTCGGGTTGACGCCCCGGGCCCGGAGATGGAGGGCCTGGTCGGCGAAGCGGACGGCGTCGCGCGGCTCGCCGGAAGAGCGGAAGAGGGTCCATTGGACGCCGATCCGGTCGGCGGAAAAATCGTCGGAGCAGGCGAAGCCGTGCGCCACCGGCGCGCCGCGGGCGGGGACGGGGAGGGGGGCGGAGATGTCGGCGCCGGAGGCCTTCACCCAGCCGTCGTCGGTCCACTCGACGGGTTCCAAGATGGTCTGGCGGCCAAGGTTGTAGTGGCCGTTCTCATACGCGTGGTAGACGAGATACCATTGCTTGTCGTCTGGTCCGGGGACGAGCGTGGCGTGGCCGCGCGACCACCATTTTTCCTTGGACGAGAGGGTGCGGACGACGGGGTTGTGGGGTGAGTTTTCCCAAGGGCCGTCGATGCCGCGGGAGCGCGCCATGACGACCATGTGGCTGGTGGCGGGGCCGGCGGTGCCGCCCTCGGCGAGCACCATGTAGTAATAGTCGCCGCGGCGGAGGATCTTGGGGCCTTCCTGGGCGAAGGTCTCGACGTCCCAGTCCTCGGGATATTTCCAGCCGTCGTAGACTTTCTGCTCGGGGCCGACGGCGGAGAGTCCGTCGTCGGAGAGCGGCACGCGATAGCCGGCGCTCATGAACAGATAGCGTTCGCCGTCTTCGCCGACGGCGTGGCCGGGGTCGATTTTGCCGATCTTGAGATCGATCGGGTCGCTCCACGGGCCGGCGGGGGAGTCGGCGTGGACGACCATGTTGGTGAGCATGTCGCCGTTTAGCGCCGGGAAGTAGATGTAGTAGCGACCGGCGTGTTTGCAGAGGTCGGGGGCCCAGACCGAGCCGACGTAGCGGTGGAGGGCGGGGCCGAGGGGGCGCCAGTTGACGAGGTCCCGCGAGTGCCAGACGAGGAGGCCGGGCGTGCTCTCGAAGGAGGAGTGGACCATGTAGTAGTCGCGGCCTTCCTTGAGGACGGAGGGATCGGGGTAGTCGCCCGCGAGGACGGGGTTCAGGAAGGTGCCGTCGCCGAGGTCGGCTTTGCGCTGTTCCGGGAGCGCCGGGGAGAAGCGGGCCGGCGCGGGGGCGACAGGGAGGGTGGCGTTGACGGAAGCGGGCATGGATCGAGCGAGGGAGGGGGGGGGAAGCCTCGGCGGAGGATGACGATCAGGCGCCGGCGGGGCGCGGCGCGGCGTGGTTACCGGAGGGCCTGTTCGGTGGCGGCGTCGAAGAGGTGGGCGGCTTCCATTTTGAAGCTTACCTTCACGCGCTGGCCAACGTCGAAGCGGTCGGTGGGGCGGACGCGGGCGATGAAGCCGGTCGCGCCGGTGTTGAGGTAGAGATAGGTCTCGGCGCCCATGGGTTCGGACACCTCGACGACCACCTCGGCGCTGCGGGCCGGATCGGGCGAGGCGGCGCCGAGGGTGTCGAGGATGTCCTCGGGGCGGATGCCGAAGACGATGGCCTTGCCGACGTGGGCGGCGCCGAGGGCGGAGAGGCGGGCGTCGAGCGTGAGGCGCAGGGGGGCGGATTTTTCGTTGGCCTCGATGAAATCGAGGAGGTCGGCGGAGCCGGTGGATTTTTCGAGGCGGCCTTTGAAGAAGTTCATCGGCGGGCTGCCGATGAAGCCGGCGACGAAGAGGTTGTCGGGGCGGTTGTAGAGCTCGAGGGGCGGGGCGACCTGCATGATGCGGCCGTCCTTCATCACGCAGATGCGGTCGCCCATGGTCATGGCCTCGACCTGGTCGTGGGTGACGTAGATCATGGTCGCGCCGAGGCGGGCGTGGAGCTTGGCGATCTCGGTGCGGGTGGAGACGCGCATCTTGGCGTCGAGGTTCGAGAGCGGCTCGTCGAAGAGGAAGACCTTCGGTTTGCGCACGATGGCGCGGCCGACGGCGACGCGCTGGCGCTGGCCGCCGGAGAGGGCCTTGGGCTTGCGCTCGAGGTAGGGATCGAGGCCGAGCATGGCGGAGGCCTCGCGCACGCGGCGGTCGATCTCGTCCTTGGGGAATTTCCGCAGCTTCAGGCCGAAGGCCATGTTTTCGTAGACGCTCATGTGCGGGTAGAGCGCGTAGTTTTGGAAAACCATGGCGATGTCGCGGTCCTTGGGGAGGACGTCGTTCACGACGCGGGCGTCGATGGCGATGGAGCCGCCGGAGATTTCCTCGAGGCCGGCGATCATGCGCAGCGTGGTCGATTTGCCGCAGCCGGAGGGGCCGACGAGGACCATGAACTCGCGGTCCTTGATCGCGAGGTTGATGCCGTGGACGACTTTGACGCCGGGGCCGTTCTTTTCGGAGTAAACCTTTTCGAGGTTCGTGATTGTGACGTTTGCCATTGTGGCGAGGAAGCTGGTGGGGGTTGGGGACGTGGGATGGTGGGCCTGTCGCGGGGGATCGTCGGACACCGGACGGTCCCATGCCAAGCGCGTGGGTCCGAGCAAAACGGGATGCGGTTCAGACGATGCGGTTGGCGCGGATGATCTCCGAGTAGTAGTGGGCGGAGAGCTTGGGGGTGCGCTTTTGCGTCTTGTAGTCGACGTGGGTGAGGCCGAAGCGGCGCTTGTAGCCGTCCTCCCACTCGAAGTTGTCCATGAAGGACCAGTGGAAATAGCCTTTGACCGGGGCGCCGTCGACGATGCCGCGCTGGAGTTCGCGGAGGTAGGAGCGGGTGAATTCGCGGCGGTGAAGGTCGAGGACCTCGCCGCGGGCGTCGGGCGCGTCGTCGTCGTAGCCGCAGCCGTTTTCGGTGATGTAGATCGCCTTGTGGCCGTAGGCCGCGGCGGCGAGGCGGGGGCCCCAGTAGAGGCATTGGGGGTGCCAGTGGAGCCAGCCGCTGTCGGCGCGCGGGTAGGTGGCGTTGGGACGCAGCTCCTCGGGCTGGCCGTCGCGGCCGGCGCGCACGAAGGTGCCGGCGTAGATGTTGAGGCCGAGGAAGTCGGTGGGGAGCGAGATGAGGTCGAAGTCGCCCTTGGCGACGACGGGGCGGTCGGCGCCGCAGCGGCGGAGGTAGGTGGCGGAGTAGCGCCCGGAGGCGATGGCGCCGAGGATGTGTTCGTTGCGCAGGCGGAACCACGCGTGGGCGGCGGCGATGTCGTCGGCGGTTTCGAAGAGGGGGGTGCAGATGTCGCTGTTGTCGGTGAGGCCGACGCGGGCGCCCTTGCCGCCGTGCTCGCGGACGGCGCGCACGCCGTGGCCGTGGGCGAGGATGGCGTGGTGGTAGGTCTGGTTGAGGAGCTGCGGGGAGACGGGGCGGGAGGGCGCCTTGCCGGGTTTGCCGGGGCCGTAGGCGAGGAGGGTGAAGCAGCGGATCTCGTTCAACGTGATCCAGTTTTTAACCTGTCCTGAAAACGTGGATACGATGGTGTCGGCGTAGCGGCCGAAGGCTTCGGGGGTGACGCGCGCGGTCCAGCCGCCGCGGTCCTCGAGGGCCTGGGGGAGGTCCCAATGGAACATGGTGACCCAGGGGGTGATGCCGTTCTCGCCCATGGCGTCGAAGAGGCGGCGGTAGAAGTCGAGGCCCTTGCGGTTGAGCGGGCCGTCGCCCTGCGGGTAGATGCGGGGCCAGGCGAGGGAGAGGCGGTAGTTTTTGACGCCGAGTTCGCGCATGAGCGCGAAGTCTTTTTTGAAGAGCCGATAGTGGTCGCAGGCGGGCTCGAGGGTGTCGCCGCCGTGGATGGCGCCGGGGCGTTTGGCGAGGCGGTCCCAGACGGACTCGCCTTTGCCGGCGGCGGAGGCGGCGCCCTCGATTTGGGGGGCGGCGGCGGCGACGCCCCAGACGAAGCGGGGAGGGAATGAGCGGGCGGAAGCGGGCATGGTGACGGGTGAAGAGGAGGGGATGCTCAGGAGCGGAGCCGGGGGTGGAGCAGGAGGGGACGTCGCGGGGGGAAGGGGGGGCGGGGCGGGACGCGGGCGGCGGGCGTGTCGTTATTTCGCAGGTTCGCGGTAGAAGATGCCACGGCCGCGGGTGCCGACGTAGACGCGGCCGAAGACGCGGGGATCGGCGGCGAGGGCGCTGATGGAGTGGAACTGGAGGCTCTCGGGGTTGAGGCGCGTCCAGGTGCGGGCGCCGTCGAGGCTGCGGAAGATGCCGCGCTCCTGGCCGCGGCGGCCGGCGACGTAGATGGCCGGGACGCGGGAGCCGGGGGCGGCGTGGCCGAAGGCGATCTGGTGTCCGGCGACCTCCTCGGTGGCGCGCTCGAAGCTGCGGCCGTGGTCGGCGGAGCGGTGGAGGCCGGAGCGGTCGACGATCCAGACGTGGCCGGCGAGGCCGAAGACGCTGGCGAGGCGGCCGCCGCCGGGGCCGACCTGGGTGGTTTTGGCGAAGTTCAGGCCGCCGTCGGCGCTCGTGTAGACCGAGCCGTCGCGGGGGTCGTATGCGTAGAAGGCGGCCGGGTCGACGCGGTCGGCGACGGGGACGAGGCGTTCGGGGAGGCCGGCGGATTTTTGCCAGGTTTTGCCGTGGTCGCGGGTGAGCCAGGCGTCCTGGTTTTCCGGGACCCAGAGGATGGTGTCGCCCTTGGCGGATACGGCCAGGTGGCCGTCGCCGGCGGACTCGACGGGGAGGGCGGGGAAGCGGGTCCAGGTGCGGCCGTTGTCGAGCGAGATGGCGCCGCCTTTCCAATAGGCGCGGGCGGCGATGTCGGGGGCGAGGCCGGCGACGTCGAGGGAAGTGTTGCGTCCGGTGGAGGGCTTGAAGAAGCCGGCCTCGGGGGAGGCGTCGAGGCGTTCGTGGCGGAAGCCGTCGATATCCCACATGGCGCTGAGGAGGGGGGCGCCGGAGGCGGGGCTGACGAGTTGGTTGATGACGGTTTCCTCGATGCCTTGGGCGCGGACGAGCCAGGTGGTGGGCTGGTCGCGGTCGAGGGCGGTGAGGTTGTCGGTGCCCCAGATGGTCATGCCGGTGCCGTAGAGGGCGCGGTCGGAATTGAAGGGATCGATCTCAAGGTCGCCGATCCAGTGGCCGAGGTCGGCCTTGGGTTTGCCCCAGCGCAGGTAATGGACGCCGTTTTCGTCGAAGGTGGCGGTCGGGGAGATTCGTTTCCAGGTGGCGCCTCCGTCGGTGCTGCGGAAGAGCTCGTCGTGGCGGGCCCAGCGGCAGAGGGTGTTGACGACGAGGACGCCGGGTTTTCGGGCGTCGAGGCCGAGGCCGGCGTAGCCGAAACGATCATCGGCGGAGGGCTTGAGCGGGGTGATGTCGGTCCAGGTTTGGGTGGCGGGGCGGTGTTTCCAGACGGCGCCGTCGGAAAGGCCGTTGGGGCCGGCGTCGTCGCCGTAGGTGAGGTAGAGCCAGCCGTCGGGTCCGAATTTGGCCTGGTGGGGACGGAGGCCGAGGGGCTGGCGTGAGACGGGCGCCCAGGTGGCGCCGGCGTCGTCGCTGCGCCAGAGCGGCGCCGTGGGGCTGGATACGGCGGCGTAGATGACGCGGGAGGGGGCGGGAGCGGGGGCTTTGTCGGAGGAGGGTCTCCGTGTGGTGGCCTTGCCGGC